>DATLRG010000444.1:0-3271 GCA_035534795.1 Chloroflexota bacterium | reverse complement strand
GAGGGAGCGGGAAGAACATGGGCCCCGCGCGGCCCATGTTCTTCCCGCTCCCTCTGCTATACTCCCCTGCAAAGATACACCACGAGGAGCAACCGTGAGGCTGAAGGACAAGGTCGCCATCGTCACCGGCGCGGCGTCCGGCATCGGGCGCGCGACGGCGCGTATTTTTGCGCAGGAGGGCGCGACGGTCGTGATCGCCGACCGTCGTGCCGAACCGGGCCATGAGACCGTGCGCCTGATCGAAGACGCCGGCGGCGTCGCCTGCTTCGTCGAGGCGGACGTGAGCGTCGCGGCGCAGGTGAAGCGCATGGTCGGGGTCGCCGTCGAGAGGTATGGCAAGCTGGACGTTCTGGTGAACAACGCCGCGTGGTCCCGGGCCCAGCCGGTGACCGAGCTCTCCGAGGAGGACTGGGACGCGACGATCGACAACTGCCTGAAGTCAGTCTACCTCGGCGCCCGGTACGCGATTCCCGAGATGATCAAGGTCGGGAGAGGCGCGATCGTCAACATCTCCTCGGCCAACGGCATTATCTCGAATCCCTCTTTCTCGGCCTACAGCGCCGCGAAGGCCGGCATCCTGGGCCTCACCCGCAACCTCGCGATCGACTACGGCCTCAAGGGCATCCGGGTGAACGCCATCTGCCCCGGCTTCATCGCGACCGCGGCCCGGGAGGAGCAGCTTGCCCAGGACCCGCTCGAGAAGTGGGCGCTGACCGAAACGCAGGTTGTCGGCCGCTACGGCACACCGGACGACGTTGCCTGGGCCGTCGTCTACCTCGCCTCCGACGAAGCCGGCTACGTCACCGGCGCGACCATCGTCGTCGACGGCGGGCTGACCATTCAGTCCCCGGAGGCACTCGTTCGCCCATCGTTCCGACGACGCTGGCGCAAGGGCGTTCTCGTTCTGAAAGATGAGTGATGAGTGATTGGGGGGTATCATCCGGCCGGTCTCTGTGTTATTCTAGGCGGTGAGCAGATGGACGGCTGCACTGGGAGTGACCCCGTTACCCATCTCCCGGCGCGTGCTCCTCTGTTCCTTACCGTCGCGTTGATAATCGGCGCCATTGGCTCGTCCCGCGGTCAAGCCAGGGTGAGACGTACCTGGTTGTGACCTTTACGTCGCAAATCAGTGATACCCAGCCACGTCTCACCCCGGGGCAACGACAGGTTGGCGAAAGCGAGGGACTCGACTACACCCGTGCCTGCCAGACGAGAGTCCTGGTCCCGGTTCGCCATCTGCGCGTTCCTGTTGGCCTTGCTCACCGCGTGCGCCAGCGCCGACTCCGTCAGTCCCATCGCCCTGCGGCCAACCGCGGAGCCGACGACGGTGGTCGCACGCGCGGCGCCGACCGCTGTCGTGCCGCGGGCCGTGGTTGAGCCCGCCATTCTACGCGCGTCCGAGTCGACGGCGCCCCGGCGGATCGAGCCAGCCCCCACGCCTGGCCTCGCCGCCCCGCTCCTCGGCGACTTCGAGCATCTGGTCGCCATCAATGCCGGTGTGTCCGCGCCGCGGACACACCGGCCCACGACAGCCGCGGGACGGACCACGACTTTCGTGGCCCGTCCGAAGACCACGCCGTCTTCGGCCGTGCTCCCCCAACCAGTTCAGCCGGCGCCGATCAAGCCCGCGCCCCTGAAGACGGTCCCACCGCCCGCGATGATCGTGCCGCGCCTGCCGCCCGGCCTGAATAAGATCCAGCACTTCGTCTTCATCATGCAGGAGAATCGGAGCTTCGACTCGTACTTCGGCACCTACCCCGGCGCCGATGGCATTCCGCCGGGCGTCTGCCTTCCCAATCCAGAGGGCAGCCCGTGCGTGGCGCCATTTCACGACACCTCCGACGTGAACCGCGGCGGGCCGCACGGCTCCGACAACGCCCTCGCCGACATGGACCACGGACGGATGGATGGCTTTCTGGCCCAGGCCTACGCGGGCAAGAGCAAGAAGGCAGCCCTACCGTGTGTGCCGACTCAGGCGAAGTGCCCGCCGAGCCAGGACCCGCGCGACGTGATGGGCTGGCACGACTACCACGAGATCCCCAACTACTGGGACTACGCGCACCTGTACGTCCTGCAGGACCACATGTTCTCGTCGGCGGCGACCTGGACTTTGCCCAACCGCCTCTACCTGCTGGCCGCGCAGAGCGGCGGCTACTACAGCTACTTCCAGCCGAGGCCGAAGCAGTACGATTTCGCGGAGATCACCGAGGCGTTGACCCGTGGGAAGGTCGACTGGAAATATTACGTCACGCCGGGACTGCAGCCAGACACGGCCGATCCCCGCGTCGTCGGCTCGGGCTCGATCGACGCGCAATCGCCCGATCAACCATCCTATTTCAACCCGCTGCCGGCCTTCCCCGCCGTCCAGGACGATCCGCTCCAGCGTGAGCGTCTGGTCGCGACGTCGCAGTTTTATGTCGACGCGAGCGCCGGCCACCTGCCGCAGGTGTGCTGGGTGATTCCAAACGATGCCGTCAGCGAGCACCCGCCGTCGAACGTCCGCGCGGGCATGGCCTACGTCACCGGATTGGTCAACGCCGTCATGGAAGGCCCCGATTGGGACTCGACCGCGATCTTCATCTCCTACGACGAGTGGGGCGGCTTTTACGATCACGTCGCCCCCACCTGGGTCGACCAGTATGGCCTGGGCATCCGCGTGCCCGGCCTGGTGATCAGCCCCTACGCCCGCGAGGGCTTCGTCGACCACACCATGCACTCCCCGGCGTCCTGGCTGCGGATCGTCGAGGAACGCTTCGGCCTGAAAACGCTGACGCTCCGTGACGCCAACGCCGACGACATGATCCAAGACTTTGATTTCACCCAGAAGCCGCGCCCGCCGGTGGTGCTGTCGGCGACCACCGCGGGGTCGCCGTACCCCCAGCCGCTGCAGAAGATCGAGCCGACGAAGTGAGCGGGGTCGGGGCGACCCGGCGCTTCGCCGCGTGATGGCGCGCACACTCGTCGCCTATCTGTCGCTGCTGGGCATGATTCTCGGCGCGATCGCGGTAATCGGCGGCCTCTGCGCGGCGCTCAGCGGCACGCGGGCGTTTGTGCTGCCGCTATTGCTCGTCGGCCTCGTCGTGCTGGTGATCGCGAGTATCGGCCGCTGGCGCACGGCGAGCGCCCGACCGGCGAGCCCGGTCGACGAGCGGGCGAACGGTCACGTCGACGAGAACACCCATGGGTAGTACGCGGTGAGGTGGGGCGTGATGGATCAGGCGTGTGCAGGATTGGCCCAACGGGCCAATCCTGCACACGCCTGATCCATCAC
>DATLRG010000443.1:0-2203 GCA_035534795.1 Chloroflexota bacterium | reverse complement strand
GGTATGGTTCGGGGGGCAAGGGATGTGCATAGCACATCCCTTGCCCCCGGACCCTTCCCTCACACCCTCGCCGTCCCTCTCGCTGCCGCCACTTTTCAGCGTCGAGACCGCGCCTCGTACTCAGTTCTCGACCAGCCCCGTCGGACCCGCGGGCGCGTCGGTCAGATCGGTACTCGCCCTGGGTGGCGTGGCAGGCGCCGGTGATCCGGTTACGCTCCCTGCCAGTTCCTGCGCCGCGTCCTGCGCCGACTGGCGGAGCCGACGAATCTCGGCGACGGTCGCCTGGACCTTCTCGAAGAGTGGACGATTCGCCTCGATGCCCGCGCCGATCAGCCAGGCTGCCGCGTCGCTTCGGGTCGTCCGTATACCTGCTTCGATGAGCGCGTCCACCGCCCCCAACGCCCGATCGTCGACCCGGCAGGTGACGACGTTATCCTTCGAGACCGCTGCCTCCGGAGCTCGCTTGCCCGCGACCGAGTGCAAGAGCGCCAGGACCGTCTGCCAGCGCACCTGCTCCAGATTGACCCCGAGACCCTGGAGCACGCGCGCGCCGATGCCATCACCCTCGCGGATCATACCTAGCAAGAGGTGCTCGGTACCGAGGTAGAGGTGATTGAAGTGGGCCGCTTCGTCGACCGCCAGCTCGAAGACCCTGAAGCAGCGTGGCGTGAACTTGATCTCGCCTTCGGCCGGCCGCTCGCCGCGCCCAATCAGGTAGCAGACCGCGCTGCGCACCTTCTCCAAACCGACGACCGTCCCGAGCACCTTCGCGGCCACGCCGCCAGTCTCCCGCAGCAGGCCCAGCAGGATGTGCTCGGTGCCGATGTAGTTGTGATCGAATCCGCGCGCCTCCTCTTCCGCGAACGCCAGCGCGTTGCGCGCGCGCTCGGTCAGCAGTTCGAGCGGAATGCGCGCATCGAACGGTTGGGCGCTGGTTGGTTGGAAGGGGGCCGGCTGTGGTTGTTCCATCGGTGACTCCTCCAGATCGGGTGTAAAATTAGCACCTGCCTTACGTGTAAAAGAATTACAGATCCTGATCCGAAAGTCAATAACCTGGCCCGGCCGTGCCTCGACTGGCCCCTCGCGTCCCTCCTTCGCGGGCCCGGTAGCGGCACGGCGCATCACGCCACCTTCGTGGGACCTCTGGGGGAGCACGAACGCGGGACTCCCGCGCGGCCGATCGGCCGCATAATGGTGAGTGGACCCGGGCGGCTGGAATTGGTGTCACGGCAGGGAGGTACGGCGACAGTGGTGGGACGGACTCTCAACGAGATCTATCGCGTGTCGGAATTGGTGGGCACCGGCGGCTTTGCGGACGTCTACCTCGGTCGCGACGTCCGGACCAACACCGTCGTCGCGATCAAGATTCTGCACGAACACTTCGCGCGTGATCCCAAGATCGTCGAGCGCTTTCTCCACGAAGCAACCATCGCGGAGTGCCTGAACGAGCCGCACGTCGTGCGCGTCCTCGACGAAGGGCGCGATGGCGAGGTCCACTACATTATTCTGGAGTACGTCCAGGGGCTGACCCTCGCGCAGAAGGTCAAGAGCCGCGGTCCGCTGCCCGTCGACGAGGCGGTCGATCACGTTCGGCAGACCTTGCAGGCGCTGGGCGCGGCCCACCGGCACGGCATCGTCCACCGCGACATCAAACCCCAGAACATCATGGTGCTGTCGGGCGGGCAGATCAAAGTGATGGACTTCGGAATCGCCAAGGACGTCACCGCCGATAGCGGTGCGCAGACGACGATGTACCTCGGCACGCCGCGCTACATGTCGCCCGAGCAGGCCGCTGGCGCCGCGGCGAGTCCGCGGTCGGACCTTTACGCCCTCACCATCACCCTCTACGAGATGCTCGCCGGCCAGCCACCCTTTAGCGCCGAGACGCCCTGGCAGATTCTCAACCTGCAGCTCACGGCGACACCGCCGCCGATCACCCAGCACCGCGCCGACGTGCCCGCGATGATCCAGCAGGTGCTGGTCAAAGGACTGGAGAAAGACCCGACCCGGCGCTTTCAGAGCGCCGACGAGATGCTCGACGCGCTCGACCGCGGCGTCCCCGCGACAGCCGACCACACGGTCTTCGGGCCGGGTGCCACGGCCGTCGAGCGGACGATGGTCGGGACGCCGGCCGGCTACGGTTCCCCGGCGTGCGACAGCGCGCCGATCGGCGGCCGGCCGCTGACCAGGGGCGTCGCAGCCA
>DATLRG010000442.1:0-2206 GCA_035534795.1 Chloroflexota bacterium | reverse complement strand
GCTAGCCGAGGCACAGCCCGGGCTGTGCCTCGGCTAGCCAGCCCCACCAATTCTGAAAACTGCTCGTGCGATGAAACGAGCAGACCCGAAGGAGTACGTGGTAGTGGAAAATCGTTCGTCCCCTGACACCGGCGTACCGGTCGTTTTTCGCGTTGGGCTCGACCGCTATGAGACGACCGCCGTCCCCCAGCAGATCATCCACGAGGCGCTGGATCGCGCGCTGCCCGCCGAGATCCGCACCAACCACCGTCTGGTCTTTCGGGCGCCGAACGGCGACGAGCTCTTCGCCGATGCCTTCGTCGGCGACGTCGTACGCGCGTACGGCCAGGCCGAGGTGCTGGTCGAGGCGACGACCATCGCTCCGCCGGCGAACGGTCAGCCGCGCCCGTTCACGAACTTCGGGTTCGATCACCTGGCCATCGCCGTCGCCGACCGCGCCGGAGCGCGCGACTTCTTTCGCGATGGCCTCGGCATGCGGGTCGTTCGCGACGATTCCCACCAGACGGTCCTGACAACTGGCCACACCTCGCTGTTCCTCTTCGACGCGCGGCCCGGCATCCCGCTCTCCGACCCCGATCCCTCGAAGTGGCACCATCTCGGTTTCGTCGTGGACGACCTCGAATCCGCCCTCTGGCATCTCCAACGCCACGGTGAGGGAATCGCGTCGGACTTCACTCTGCTCGAGCGCGAGGAGCGCTGGAGCCTGTACCTCCACTACCAGAACGGACCGGTCCGCCTGATGATACAGCTCTCCGAGATCAAGCCCGAGGCGCGCGGCTTCGCCGATCCGCGTCGCTTTGCCGACCACCTCTTCGACTACGGCCGCGGTCCATACGGCGCCGCGGCGAAGTATTCGGCGCGCTGAGCGTCGACCCCGTGCAGCGCGCAGCTCACGACGGCGCAGAGGGACTCGATCGACTCGGGCAACCCTCGCGGTACGGCGTTCGCGCCGGCCACGTCGCCGCTCGGTTGGAACCAGTCGACTCTCCCGCTCGGTCCTTCCCGTTTCTCCACGTTGCCCAAACGCTCGCCCCACGCGGCGAGCCATTCTTTCTCGACCGCCAGCGCGATGGCGTACGGCAGGTACGCATCCCGTTCGCCCCGTCCAGCGCCCGGTGCATCTACCTCGCCAGTCTCGCGCCCCGCGCTGGACAGGAACGCCTTGAGGCCGTCGAGTTGCGCGCGCACCCGTCGCCCCTCGCGCGTGGGCAAGATCAGCAGCAGCCGGAAGACTGCCAGGACCACGCCCACCAGGCCGATCACGACGACGACCAGAGGCGACGTTCGCGCGATCGTGGCCAACAGCAGGAAGGCGATCGCCAGCGCCAGGAGGAAAATCGCCAGGCCGATAGCCGTGCCGGCGCGCCCCCACCGGCGATCGCCAACGCCGCGCCCGACAAGGATCCGCGTCAGCGGGACGATGACCGCCAGCAGCCCCAACGCGACGACGCACCAGACCACGATGGCCCCAAGCGCGAGCGACACGCGGTTCGTCTCCGCCAGAACGCACCCCGCGATCGTCGCCAGGCAGATCAGGAAAGCGGGCACCTGGTAGCGCGCGTTCCTGGTGAAGTACCTGTCCTCGTCCAGCGCCCCGACCAACCGCTCCACCTCCACGCGGGCCCGGCGAACGTCACGGTCGTTCGCCGGTTTCAGATGAAAGACGCGTTCGTGGCCGAGCAGCTCCGTGAGGACGGCTCCCTCCTCCGGCGACAGCCGCGGCCGACCGAGCCCACCGTCCACCTTCACCAGATCGTACGTCGGCGCGACGGGCGACGTGGGGAGGCCGGGGTCGGCAGCGATCCCCCCTGGCGGCTCGGGTCGCGCCCCACGCGCCGGTTCGACCGCCGGCCCCGCCTCACGAATGGTCAGACGCCCCTTGACCGCGAGCGCTACGAGGACGGCGACGAGAGTCCGCGCATCGTACCCGCGGGTCATCACGAAGCGCGCGGTGGCCGGTGAGACGTCGGCCGGTGGGCGAGCCAGCGGCGTGATCGCCTCTTTGCGCCACCTTCGATGCACCCAGAGCCACGCCACGGCGCCGTACGCGGTCAGCAGCAGCAAACCAACCAGGGCGGCCTTGGACGTCGCGCCAGCTCCCACCACGGGCAGCGATCGTCCGACGACGACCGGCTCGCGAACGAAACCGCGCGGCCAGGCGACCGAGATCGTCAGGCCCCGGCCGGTCCCCAACGGGCCGCTCACG
>DATLRG010000441.1:0-3455 GCA_035534795.1 Chloroflexota bacterium | reverse complement strand
CTTCGCGCACAGTCAGGTCCGCGTGATCGCCAGCCATTCGCCTCTCCTGCATTCTCGTACTGCGGGGCCCAGCTCTTACCCCACCAAACTAGCGGCTTAGCCGCCGCCCGCCAAAGTATAGCAAGGCGAGCAGGCGGCTGTCAACGTGCGTCGGCACGAGCACAATTCGATCCGATCGGCGTGGCGTTGTATACTCACAGAGCAATGAAAGAACGGATTCTCGTCATCGACGACGACGAGGCGATCACGCTGGCACTGCGCCGGGCCCTCTCCTTCGATGGATACACGGTGGAGCTGGCCCTGGACGGCGAGGAAGGTCTGCGGAAGGCGCGTGACGTCGCACCAGACCTGATTATCCTGGACGTGCTCATGCCTGGAATCGACGGATTCGAGGTCTGCCGCCGCGTGAGGAGCGGCGACGACACGCCGATTCTGATGCTCACGGCCCGCGACGATATTGCCGACCGGGTGCGGGGACTCGACGCCGGCGCCGACGACTACCTGGTCAAGCCGTTCGCGCCGGACGAGCTACTGGCGCGGGTCCGGGCGCTGCTCCGGCGACGAGAGCCGCGCGACCAGTCGGCGGTGCTCCGTTTCGTGGACCTGACCGTCGACACGCGGACTCATCAGGTCTTCCGCGGCGAGCGCGAGATTCAGATGTCGGCGAAGGAGTTCGACCTCCTCTGCTCCTTCGCGCGGCATCCGCGGCAGGTGCTGACGCGCGAGCAACTGCTCGACGCCGTCTGGGGATACCAGTTCGAGGGCGAGTCGAACGTCGTCGACGTCTACATCGGCTACCTTCGCCAGAAGCTCGAGGCTGGCGATGAGCCGCGCCTGATCCACACCGTCCGGGGCGTGGGTTTCGCGCTGCGGGAATAGCAGATGTCGGTCCGCCTACGGCTGACGCTCTGGTACGCTGGTCTCATGGCGCTGACCTTGATCGTGTCCAGCATTGTCCTCTACGTTGTGCTCAACGACGCTCTGACCGCCGATACCGATACGTTTCTGCAGACCAAGGCGATGGACCTGGCGGCGAACACGCAGATCTTTGGCGAGCCAACGCCATTCTGGGCGCAGCTACCGGTCCTCGACCGCTTCGTGGAGGCCGACGTGTACGCCCAGGTCCTCACGCGGAATGGGGCCGTGCTGGGCGAGTCGATGAGCATGGGCGGTGCCAAGGTGCCTCTGGACCCATCGTCCCTCACGGACGCACTCGCTGGCAAGAGCCGCTTTCAGACGGTGACGATGCAGGGCCTGCAGATCCGCGTGTACACCATGCCGATCCGCGTTCGGGACAGTGTTCCGCTGGTCCTCGAGGTCGGTCGTACCTTCGAGCACGTCGAGCAGAGCCTGCTCTGGCTGCAACGTGTGTTGCTGATCGGAGACGTGGCCCTGCTCGCCCTCGCGAGCGCCGTCGGCTGGTGGATGAGCGGGTCGTCGCTCGGGACGATTTCCAAGATCACGCGGACGGTGCAGGCGATTGGCGAATCGCAACGGCTGGACCAGCGAGTCGAGTACGGCGGCCCGGCCGACGACGTCGGAGAGCTCGTCCACACCTTCAATCGCATGCTCGAGCAAATTGAAGCGAGCATCGGGGCGCAGCGACGATTCGTGGCCGACGCGTCCCACGAGCTGCGCACGCCGCTGACCACGCTGCGATTGAACGTCGACCTTTTGCGGCGCGACCGCGCGGCCGAGTCGCCGGAGCGGGCGGAAGTCCTGGACGACGTGGCGACCGAACTCGACCGCCTGTCGCGGCTGGTGCAGGGGCTGCTCGACCTGGCGCGGGCGGATGCCGGATTCCACCTGGAGAAGCAAGTGGTCCGAGCAGATGAAATCGTGCGCGACGTCTATCACCTGGCGAAGCCTGCCGCGGACGGCGTGGCGCTCGAAATTGGCGACCTTCTCCCAACCACGTTCCACGCGAACCCGGACTACCTGAAACAACTACTGCTCACGTTGGTGGACAACGCGGTGAAGTACAGCGAGTCCGGCGGCCAGGTGCAGCTCGAGCTCGAGCGCGACGACCCGTGGGTCAAGTTTCGCGTCGCCGATAACGGTCGCGGGATCGCCACGGAAGATCTGCCACACATCTTCGAGCGTTTCTACCGGGCAAAAGCAGTGCGTCGGCAGCGTGGCACCGGGCTGGGCCTCGCGGTGGCTCAGTGGATCGCCAGCGAACACGGCGGGCACATCGAGGTCCGGAGCGAGCCCGGTCACGGCTCGGTCTTTACCGTGTGGCTCCCAGAAGCGTAACCCTCTTAAGAAACTCTTAAACCTTCTTCACGACCCTCTTAGTTTTCCCTCGTATCGTGATCGTGACGGTGAACGCACGTTGGATCACGAGTGATGGGGCAATGGCTTCGAGAATCGTTGGTATCGACGAGGTCACGCGTGACCATGCTTCGCCAGGGGAGGTCGCGCCAGACGACCGGCGCAGGGTCCTCTTGTTAAGCGACGATCCGATGATGTCGAGGGCGGTGTCTCGGTTGCTACGCAAGGCAGGTTACGACGTGGTGACCCGTGAAAGTAGCTCAGGTGGCGCCGATACGGCCGGATCAGGCCATCCGTCACTCGTGATCGTCGACGTCCCGGACGATCGGACGGGACAGTGGACTAACCCGGAATACTCGTCCCCGGGCCGCCCGAGCAGACCAAGCGTCCTCTGGATCGGCGACACGACCGAGGGCACGTGCTGCGACGAAGGCCACCTCGCAAAGCCGTTCACTGGCAGCCAGTTGCTGACGATTGTCGCCGCCCTCTTGAGCGGCTAATGCTCTTCCCTTGGAGGGAAGGATCGATCCATCGGGAGGTCGGATCGAGATCTCGGATGGCCAGCCGTGACCACACGCTGGTCGGACCCGGGCGCTCCTGGTGAGATTGACGACGATGACACCAGGGGCTCCGACCGCGGTATCTCACTCTGCCTGGTGGCGATGAGGTCGACCACCGGGTGGTGGAAGAAGGATGTTGGTGATGAACGTTCGAGCCGAGCTTCACTGCTATCATTGTGGATACGTGGCCGCTCGGGTAGAAGGCGAACGCGGTGAGCCGATTGCCCAGGCGAGGCTGATCTCGCCCGCGGTGGGCCCGGGCGTCCGACTGCGATCAGGCCGCCCGCCACGCTGTGGACGCTGCGGCGGCCCGTTGTACCTCGACGAAGTGGAAGTTATCCGCTACGCGCCAACCGTCATCGTACCCCTTCCTCCGGGGCGACGACGGGGGCGTCCGCCCAAGGCGCTAATCTCCTCCTAACCGTCTTCCTGCTTCCTGCGTCCCCACCCCACGGCGCCGGTCAGCGCCGTGGGGTATTTCCAGGGCCGACGCATCTAAATTCAAGGAGAGATGAGAATTGGTAAGCTTTTGACGATCACCAATCATCAGGAGCATCGCCATGGCTGATTCCTCGGCTCTCCTCGCCCTGAGTGCGCATTTCGCCACCTTGGAGGATCCGC
>DATLRG010000440.1:0-2820 GCA_035534795.1 Chloroflexota bacterium | reverse complement strand
GGGATGCCCCAGGAATGGAGGGTCAGGTAGTCGAAAACTCCCTCCACGATCCAGACGTCGTGGTGAGACGCGGCGAACTCCCAGCCCAGGAGCGGCTTGGGCCCCGGCAGACCGAGATACTTCGGCGCGTCTCCGTCGTACTCGATCGTCCGCCCGACGAGCCAGATTGGCTGGCCGGCCCGGAACTCGGGCACGACCACGCGCCCGGCGAGAAACTCCCGTCCATCCCGCGCCAGTAGGCCCGCTCGGCGCGCCGCCTGGACCGGGAGATGGCGCCAGCGGAGGTAACTGACGAGCTCGTTCCCGGCGACGTACCCGAGCCGACACTCCTCGACAGTCGCCCGATCGATGCCGCGACGCTCGACGTAGGCGAGCGCTTCGGGATAGGCGAGCAGGCAGTTGTGGTAGACCTCGACCGCCGCGGCGAGGCACGAGCGCTCGGCGGCGTCAGGCAAGGTCACGCGCCGTCGGGATCGAAGGGGAACTGGCGGAGCGCGACGCGAGGAAGAAGTCAGAGTCAGCCCTCGATCCAACTCGAGGACCGCCTCCCGAAAGCCCAGTCTCGCGATGCGCTCGACGAAGCTGATGACGTCGCCGCCGGTGGCGCAACGGAAGCAGTACCACGAGCTGCTGGTTGGGTAGACGTGGAAGTTTGGCCGACCACCGTCGAGGTGGAAAGGGCAGCGGCCGACGAGAGCGCGTCCCGCCGAACGAAGCTCGATCCCGTAGCGGGCAACGACCTCGGAAATCGGATGCGCGTGCTTGACCGCCGCGGTGTCGATGCGCTGGAGCATGGTTTCCTCCATGGAAAGAAGGTCAGGCCGCTCGCTCGACGAGGGGCAGCCCGCGGAGGAAGCGGGAGGGTCGGCGCGGTTCGACCCACGCTCCTCGCCGCCGGGTGGTGCAGCAGGTGAGGTAAAGCCTCTCGCGGGGGCGCGTGATGGCGACGTACGCCACCCGCAGCTCGTCCTCGACCAACGCATCACGGTTCGCCGGGTCCGCGAGCGCGCGGTAGTGCGGGAGGAGACCCTCCTCTAGGCCGACCACAAAGACGACCCGCCATTCGCCCCCTTTCGCTCCGTGAATCGTGGACAGCACCACGCGTTCGGCGTCGTCCGCCGAGCCGCTTTCCGCGTCGTCGAGTTGCAGATCGCCGAGCAGAGAGGCCAAACCGCTGGATCGCTCCGTCACCTGACGCAGATTTGCCAGGTGCGCCAGGCGAGCAATGCCGTCGTGCTGGCCGTCGAGCCAGTCGCGATACCCGCTGTGGGCGAGGGCGAGGTCGAGTAGCTCGGGAGGCGGGAGCTCCGTCGATCGGTCGTGGAGCTCGTCGACGATAGCGCGGAGCCGGTCCACGGCTTCGCTGGCTCTTGGCCCCTGGGACCGGGCTAGCACGACGAGCTCGGTCAGGCTGACGGGATTCTCTCGCAGTCGCTCCGCGATCCGCCCAAGGCCGCGGGGTGGGACGTTGGCGACGCGAGCGAGAGCGGCGATGTCAGCGGGATTATGCGCAAGGCGCAGGTAGGCGATGGCGTCGCGCACCTCGCGGCACGCCAGAAGGTCGGCCTGGCTACGCAGGCGATAGGCAAGCCCCCGTTCGCGGAGCGCCAATATGAGCTCGGTGGCCTGGGGGTTGGTGCGAAACAGGATTGCCGCCTCGCCCGCGTGAGCGATCTGGCCGCCAATGATGAGGCGCTCGATCTCGGCCGCGACGAAGCGCGCCTCCGCGCGTTCGTCCAAGGTTACGACCAGCAAACCGGGCTCGCCCAGGGGATTTGCGGTGCAGAGCGGACGGGCATACGACAGGGGACGCCCCAGGGCCGTAGCGAGTTCGACGATCCGCCCGGTCGACCGGAAGTTGTCGTTAAGTCCGAGGACCCGCGCCTCCGAGAAATCTTCCAGGAACTCCTGGACGAAGCGGACGTTCGCTCCGCGCCAGGTGAACACGGTCTGCGCCGGATCGCCGACGACAACCAGATTGCGGTGGCGTTCGGCGAGGGCATGCACGAAGCGATATTGCGCGCCGCAGACGTCCTGGAACTCGTCGACCAGGACGTGGCGATAGGCGTCTTTGAGAAAACGCCGGGTGTCGGGTCGCCGTGAAATCAGGCGAAGCGGAAGAGCCAGCATGGCCGGGTAGTCCACGGCCCCGCGGCGTCGCAGGACTGCTTCGTAAGCCTCGGCGATCTCTTGCACGGGCCGCGGAGTTGGCGCCCGAATCGCGGCGTCACCGAGGCGATAGCGCTCGATCTGCCGAAGGAAATCGACGGGTAACTGCGACTCGTCCGCGGACACAATTTGCTTGCCAAGGCCGGCGAGTATCTCCCGCGCGTCGGCGCTGTCGTAGACGACGAGGGGACCCGGACCAAAGCCCAACTCCTCGGGCCACTGGCGGATGACCCGGAGGCCGAATGCGTGGAACGTCGCAACGTCCACCCCGCGACCGGCCTCACCGAGGAGCGCGACGAGGCGGGCGCGGAGCTCGCGCGCCGCCTTGGTCGCGAAGGTGAGCGCGAGAACGCTCGCGGGGGGAATTGACCGCGCGGTGACGAGGTAGGCGATCCGGGCCGCGAGGACGGTCGTCTTCCCCGAGCCCGGTCCAGCCAGGATCAGCAGCGGGCCATCGCCGATGAGGACCGCCGCTCGCTGCTCCGGGCTTAACCGCGAGAGGTCGAGCACGTCAAGCCGGAAACCTGTGGGGTCGGTCGCGGCGCGCGTCCGATCCGATCCTCGCGGAGCCGAGGCAAGCTAGCGGAGTGGCTGGGCGCGACGGACCTGCCGCTCGTCGACCACCTCCCCTTGCTGCCAGGCTGAACCCAT
>DATLRG010000439.1:0-3701 GCA_035534795.1 Chloroflexota bacterium | reverse complement strand
ATGGAAAATTGGCCCGCAGGGCCAATTTTCCATGAGCTATTTCCCAACACCCCCCCCTGCGAAAGCGCCCACCACTTCGTCGAGGAGTTATCTTTTTGGAAGCAACTGTTGCATTATTGCCGGGTGACGGCATCGGCGTGGACGTGTCGGCCGAGGCAGTCAAAGTGCTGGAGGCCGTGGCGGAGACGTTTGGCCACCGGTTTTCGTTTCCGTCTGGCCTGGTGGGTGGCGCGGCGATCGACGCGACCGGCACCGCGCTGCCGGATGCGGCGCTGGAGCTGTGTCAGACGAGCGACGCGGTGCTTTTGGGCGCGGTCGGCGGTCCCAAGTGGGACGACCCGCGCGCGGCGGTGCGGCCCGAGCAAGGACTGCTCGGCCTGCGCAAGGGGCTGGGCCTCTACGCGAACCTCCGTCCGGTCAAGCTCTACGACTGCCTGGTCGATGCTTCGACGCTGAAGTCCGAGATCGTGCGCGGGGTGGACCTGATCGTCGTGCGCGAGCTGACCGGCGGCCTGTACTTCGGTCAGCCGAGCAAGCGCTTTGACGGGCCGTACGGACGCGAGGCCGTCGACACGCTGGCCTATTCCGAGCAGGAGGTCGAGCGCGTGGTGCAGGTCGCCTGCGATCTGGCGCGGGGTCGCCGCAAGAAGGTCGCGTCGGTAGACAAGCAGAACGTCCTCTCGACCTCACGGCTCTGGCGCGAGGTGGCGACCGAGGTCGCCGCGCGCAACCCCGACATCGCCTTCGAGCACGTGCTCGTCGACAACTGCGCGATGCAGTTGGTGAAGCGACCGGGAGAGTTCGACGTTCTGGTCACGGAGAATACCTTTGGCGACATTCTCACCGACGAAGCCTCGATGCTGGCCGGGTCGATGGGCATGCTCCCGTCGGCGAGCCTGGGCGCCGGTCGCATGGGCATGTACGAGCCGATCCACGGCTCGGCTCCGCGGCACGCGGGGAAGAACGTGGCCAACCCAATTGCCACCATTCTGAGCGCGGCCATGCTGCTGCGCTACAGCCTTGACTTGAGCGCCGAGGCAGCCGCCGTCGAGCGCGCGGTGCAGCGGGTGCTCGACGATGGTTATCGCACCTACGACATCCAATCGGCCGGGACGACACTCGTCGGGACCCGCGAGATGGGCGACCTGGTCGCGGCGCGGATCAGCCGGAATTAGTGTCAAGGGAGAGATGATCGGACGTGCCCGCCGGGCCAACTTCCCAGCGGGCACGTCCGATCATCTCTCCCTTGCCAGAAGAGTAAGCATGGAGTTCAGCACTATGACGCGCCAGATTCTGCTGTTTGACACGACGCTTCGAGACGGTGCGCAATGGGAGGGGATTTCGCTGTCGGTGGAAGACAAGCTGAAGATCGCCTCCCGGCTGGACGATGCCGGAATTCACTACATCGAAGGCGGTTACCCCGGCTCGAACCCGAAGGACGTCGAGTTCTTCGCGCGGATCGGAGAGCTGGCGCTCAAACACGCGAAACTGGTGGCGTTCGGCAGCACGCGCCGCCCCAACGCGCCCGCTCCCGATGCCAACTTGAAGGCGCTCACCGACGTGCAGACGCCGTGCGTCTGCATCGTCGCCAAAAGCTGGCGACTCCACGTCGATAAAGTCCTGGGGACGACCACGGACGAAAACCTCCGCATGATCGCCGATTCGGTCTCCTACCTGAAGGGGGCCGGCCGCGAGGTGATTTACGACGCGGAGCACTTCTTCGACGGCTACAAGGACGACCCGACGTACGCCCTCGCGACCCTGCGCGCGGCGGGTTCGACCGGCGCCGACTGGCTGGTGCTGTGCGACACCAACGGCGGTGCCCTGCCCGACCAGATCAGTGCGATCGTCCGCGCGGTCGTCGCGGAGCTGCCTGGCTACCACATCGGTATTCATACTCATAACGACGGCGAGCTGGCGGTCGCGAACACGCTTGCCGCGGTCGCCGCGGGCGCCGAGCAGGTCCAGGGGACGATCAACGGCTACGGCGAGCGGACCGGCAACGCCAACCTGTGCTCGATCATCCCGAATCTTCAGTTGAAGCTGGGGTATTCCTGCGTCGACGAGGACCAGCTCCGTCGGCTGACGGACCTCTCGCACTACGTCGCGGAAGTGGCGAACCTGACACACGATACGCACTTGCCGTTCGTCGGCGCCAGCTCCTTCGCGCACAAAGCCGGCCTGCACGTCAATGCGGTCCTGAAGAACAGCCGCTGCTACGAGCACATCGCGCCGGAGGTGGTGGGCAACCGCCAGCGGATCCTCGTGAGCGAGCTGAGCGGGCGCAGCAACGTGCTGGCGAAAGCCCAGCAGTACGGGCTGGACCTGTCGAGTCAGGCGACGGACGTCCGCCAGGTCCTCGACACGCTGAAGCAGTTGGAGAGCGAAGGGTTCCAGTTCGAGGCGGCGGAAGCGAGCTTCGAGCTGTTGATCCGCCGGTTACAGCCGGACTACCGGCCGCCGTTCGAGCTGGTAGATTTTCTGGTCCTGGTCGAAAGGCGACGGGGCACCGAGATTCTCTCGGAAGCAACCGTGAAGATCAAGGTCGGCGACGCCATTTTCCATACGGCTGCGGAGGGGAACGGCCCGGTGAACGCGCTCGACGCCGCCATTCGGAAGGCGCTGCTCCAGTTCTACCCAAAACTTGCAAATGTTCAGCTAGTAGATTATAAAGTTCGTGTGCTTGATGGAAACGACGGTACCGGAGCAGTCGTTCGAGTATCGATCGAGACCGGCAACGGTAGGGACCGCTGGGGCACGGTCGGCAGCTCTGCAAACATCATCGAGGCGAGCTGGCTTGCCCTGGCCGACAGTCTGGAATACGCTTTGTTGACGTCGTCGCGCACCGCGTCCGATCTGGTCCCAGCCGGCAATGGCACAACCCGACGTGGGTCCCAGGAGCCAGAACTCAGGAGCTAGACGGGGTTGTGACGTGGAGACGCAGAGACGCGGCGATACGGCGACGCGGCGAATGGGCGAAGGCGAGAGCGAGCGGCACTGAGACCGGGCGAGGCGGAGACGCGGCCACGCGGAGATCCGGAGTTGGTGTGGACGACGACGTCCACGACACCAGGCGAAACCTGTCGCGGCCCGCGGACGGAGTCGGTCCGCCGGCTGCGTCGGTCGTGCCTGTGCGCGGCGGTCGCGTTCCAAGCGTGCGCACCGCGCTCCTTCGCCCTCTCGCTCGGTCGCCCCGCCTGCGGGCCGCGCTGATCAGTCTGGCCCTCGTCGCGGTGGTCGTCGCCTGTGGCGTCGCCCCCGCGGCAACCGCGCCGCCGGTGCAGCTCGTGATCTGGGTGGATACTCCGTCGATCGGCGCATCGATCCAGCAGCGCATCATTCCCTTTATGCACGACAACCCGAACATCACGGTGAAAGTCTTCGACCAGTTCGGGAAAATTCGCAACGGCGACGTCTCGACCGCGATCGAGGCGCTGGCAAACTCCGACCTCTCGCCGGACGTGGTCGCGCTCACCAATGAGGACTTCGGGTTGATGAGCCACCGCGCGGACTTAGTCGACCTGCGTCCTTACATCGAGGAAGAAACCAACTTTCAGCAAGATGATTTCTTCCCGACGATCCTGCAGTCATTTCAGGATAAGGGGAAGCAGCTCGCCATCCCCTCCGAGATCGTGCCGTGGGTGGTGTACTACAACAAGGACCTCTTCGCGCAGGCGAAGATTCCGGCCCCCGCTCTGGAT
>DATLRG010000438.1:0-2399 GCA_035534795.1 Chloroflexota bacterium | reverse complement strand
CAAGATGGAGGCGAATCTCACGCGACACGGATCGCTTCACTCTCGACACGCGGGCGTAGGCAAGACTTAGAGTTCCTATCAAAACCTGAGTTTCAGCGCGCGGAGCGCGCTGAAACTCAGGTTTTGATGGTGTTTCCTAAGTATAGCACCGGTTCAGCGAAACGCTAGATCTTGAACGCACACCGTTTTTCCCACGCTCCCCGGGCCACTCTGCAGCAGAACACCCGTGACGGACGTGTCCGACGCGCCAAGCGCGCTCAGTGGTACTCGAATCCGGCGCCAGCCATCGATGCTCGATGTGGATGCGGCGTAGGCATCGAGAGGAACCACGCCCAGGGTCTGGCCAGCCGACCCCCTTACGGCGAGCAGCAAGGAGGGGTTGCCCGGGTTGGGCGGGCCAAGATCGACGGTGACCGCTCTGTACGCGCTTGTCGAGAAACCGGGGTGGTGCGCGAAGAAGGCGCCAGCCGGCTCTGCGAAAGTCAGGCAGAGCGAACGAGGGCCGTCTGGCCCGGCGGGCGTGCCGATCTGATTGACCCGCGTCTCCCATGACCAGTCGTCCCATTCCAGCGTCGTGCCGATCACGACCGGCCCGGGTGGTCGGCCACCGGTCAGAGTCGCCTCGGGAGGCGCCGACGGCCAGCGTTCGAGGAGGGGGATCTCCGTCGCGGCCACGCATCCCGCGACGAGGATCAGGCTGCCGACGATCAGCCAGCGCCGGGGCCGGCGTTTCCAGCGCCAGAGTGCGCTTTCCGCGGCCACGATGCAGGGCGGCCCGAACGCCGCCAGGGCGATGACGGTGGGCGGATGTAGCCCGAACGCCTGCTGAGCCAGCGCGGCGACGTACGCGGTGCCTTGATGCGACCCGAGTAGCCAGAAGGTGCCGGCTGTCGCGGCGACGCCGAGCCACCAGCCGCCGAGAAGGGCGCTCAGCCCGACCACGGTAGTGAGGTACCACGGGAACCAGTCGCGCGACAGAAAGGCCAGGTAGACGAACAGCGCCAACGTACCGTTCTCAACCACGCGGCGGAGCCGATCGCTCGGTTGCACCAGAACGACCCGAGCGGCGGTGCCGACGACCAGGATCACGAGCAGGTCGAAGGGGAGCTGCACCAGGTGTGCGATCCGCCCGGACTCTTCGAGATAGGTCGGAAAGTGGGTGACCACCGCGCGTGGATCGAATGGCCAGGTCGCCAGCACGGCAAGGACCGGGGGGGCGAGCAACGGGAGGAGCTGTGAACGGGCGCCGCCTTGCTCGGTCCGCCAGTGCCAGATCAGGTAGCCGATCAACAACGGTGCGGTGAAGTACTTCACGAGCGCCGACAGCGTCAGCGCGGCGGCCGCGGGCGTCGGGCGGCCCCGGAGGTGCAGCCAGAGACCGAGCAGCGCGAAAAAGAGCGTGACGGTGTCGTTGTGCTCGAAGCCGGCGAGGAGAACGACCGGGTTCCAGGCGTACGCGATGGCGCCAATCAGCCGACGACTCGGGGCGAGATCGGCGAGAATCAGCCAGATCAGCAGCGTGTTGACGACCGTCAGTCCCGCGAACAACGCCCGGAGTGCGAGAATCGTCTGGACGAAGCTGTCGAGGGTGTCTCCACGATCGGCGACGAGGTCGACGCCCGCGCTAAGTAGGAGCCAAACTGGACCGTAGCCGGTGGGAAGGTCGCGCCAAACGGGACTGACGAACGGGAACCAGGCATCGGCGGCCAGGGCACGGGGCGGCTGGAGGTAGGGGTTCAGCCTCGCTCGCGCGATCAGGCGCCCCTGGAAGGCGTAGTAGAATAGGTCTGCCTTTCTGGTGGGGAGCGACGCGACCGTGGCCAGCGTGAGCAGCGCGGTGACGAGTAGGACGAAGACGAGCGCGCGCGCCCGAATTGGCTCGGCGCGCAGCAGGACGAGACTGATGGCGTACAGCAGGCCGAGTCCGGCCAGTAGCGCGATGCCGAGCGCGACCGGCAGCGCCGGAGCGGTGCTTGCCGCCGTGAGCGGGTCGAGCGGCGGCCACGACCACGGGCCGGTCGAGATCAGCGCGGGTTCGGCTGACCCCTCGATCCGGGGAAGGACCTGGCCTTCCGCGACGATCAGGACCAGCAGGAGCAGACCGACGAAGCCGACGACCGGCAGTTGGGAGCTCGGAGTGGGCGTGTCGTCCGGCCTGACGCTGGCCGCTTCGTCGCGTCCAGACACGGCCTGACTGGCACGTGGGATGGGAGCGCGGTCAGGGCTTGCCGAGCGTGGGTCGTCGTTGGAGGTCACGTGACTGTCTGATCCATCGTCAGGTGAGGTTTTCTCCCATCCAGGAGCGCTGGCAATCGTCGCGGCAAGGACCAAGCCAGCCACTGCCGCTGATGACGTTGAGGTGAGGTGGGCAGGACATGGCTGTGCTGGAGGTGCGCAGC
>DATLRG010000437.1:0-4400 GCA_035534795.1 Chloroflexota bacterium | reverse complement strand
AATAGGCCCCGCGGGGCCTATTCTCTACCAGCTAGGTCCGACATGCTCCCTTCCTGCCCCCGATCGTGACCGAGGAGAGTTCGCTGTGAATGTGTCCGAAAGCCCGTCGTCGACCGACATCCAGCCCGCTCCCGCCGCGCGCTTCTCGACCTTCAGCTCACTCCAGAACAACGGCAACTTTCGGCTCTACTGGGGTGGCGCCTTCCTGTCCAACGTCGGGACCTGGATGCAGTCGGTCGCCCAGGGCTGGCTGGTCTTCGAGTTGACCGGTTCGACTCTCCTCCTCGGTCTGGTCGCCTTTGCCGGATCGATTCCCATCCTTTTCCTCTCGATCTTTGGCGGCGTCCTGGCCGACCGCGTCGAGCGCCGTCGGCTGATGGTCTATACCCAGATGGGCATGATGCTGCTGGCTTTTCTCCTCGCTGCCCTGACCTTCGCCAGGGTCATCACGGTCTGGCAGATCATGGCGGTTGCCTTTTGCAGCGGCATCGTCAACGCGTTGAACGCCCCGGTGCGCCAATCGCTGGTCGCCGACCTGGTGCCGCGGCGCGATCTCCAGAACGCGATCGCACTGAACTCGGCCCAGTTTCAGAGCAGCCGCATCCTCGGGCCCACGCTCGCCGGCATCACCCTGGCTGCCGTCGGCCCGGCCTGGTGCTTCTTCGTCAACGGCCTGAGCTTCCTCGCGGTGATCGCCGCGCTGCTGCTGGTGACGGTGCCCGCGCTGCCGGTTCGTCCGCCTCAGTCGATGCTGCGCAACGTGGCGGAAGGCTTCCGCTACGTCTGGCGTCAGCCCACCATCTTCGCGCTGCTGATGGTGGCCGCGATTCCGGGTCTCTTCGGTCAGCCCTATCAGCCGATGCTGCCCGCGGTCGTCTCGGACATGCTGCACATGGGGGCAACCGGCCTGGGCCTGCTCGAAAGCTCGGCCGGAACCGGCGCTTTGATTGGCGCGCTGATCGTCGCGTCGCTCTCGCGCAGCAAGCGGCGCGGTCGGATTCAGCTCTACATGCTGACGCTCTTCGGGCTGGCGCTCGTCTTCTTCAGCCAGAGCCACTGGCTCGGCACCTCCATCGCCCTCCTCGTCGTCGTCGGAATGGCGAGCATGGCCTACAACTCGCTGAACCAGACCTTTCTCCAGAGTCTGGTGGACGACGACATGCGCGGCCGCGTGATGAGCTTGCTGACGCTGGCCACGCTCGGTCTCCAGCCGCTCGGCGCGCTCCAGGCCGGCGCCGTCGGCCAGCGCTTTGGCGTCTCCACCGCGCTCCTGATCGGCGGGATCATCTGCGTCGCGGTGAGCGTCGTCGCGACCCGCGCGAAGCGCGGGGGACTGGACGATTTGGTGTAGGGGGGCGGGACGGGTGGCGGCTTGCCCGCCGCCGTGCTGTTCGGTCGATGCACGGCGCATCGATACGGGATCGGTACCACCGAGATCGACGACTTCCAGGTCGTCCTCGAAGGCATGACCAGGCCGGAGGACCAGCCGGCCTTGCACTTCTGGCGCGCCCATCCCGACGAATGGCAGCGGATGGACGGCGAGAAGCGACTCGCATTCGCGATCCGCTACGCCAATGCGATGGCCGAGGCGTTCGAGCTGGTGATCGCCAACCACTTCGAAAGCCGCACGCCGATCGTGTTGGAGGGTGATTTCCTCCTTGGCCTCGGAGCGACCGCGCCCGCCCGATGGTCCCCGCGACCCGGGCCTCAGCGGCCCGGGGCTACGTCCCGCGCGTGGCGTTCGCCGAGTCCCGTGCTTTCGAGGCCCCAGGAGACGATGCGCCGCGGGTGAAGCCGGATCAAGGCCGGCGGACCCACGATCGCCTCAGCCTCGCCGCGGACCTCGACGCCCCGGGGCTGCCAGGGCGGCCGCACGTCGTCGATGACGATCGCGGCGCGCCCCGAGCGGGCGACGTCGCGAAACTTCTTGGTCCGCGCCAGGTCGTAGCCGCCGACGTCGATCGTTCCAAGCTCCGGGTTGTAGGACCAGCCGACCGGCGTCACGTGCGGCGTGCCGTCCTGACCAACGGTGGCCAGCCGGCCGAGGTGTGGCTCGCCCTGAAGGTAGGCGAGGTCGTGCTCGGTGAAAGCGCTCATGTTGATTGTCCTCCTGGCGTGTTGGTGCTAGGTTGAGTTGGCAAACGGTCGTCGCTGCCTTGAAAGGCAGGCGAAGGGACGAGGGGACTGAAGTCCCGGGATCCGTCGCCGCGCCGATCCGGCTCCACCCGCGCGTCCCTTCGCCCGCCTTTCAAGGCGGCGGCGTGAGGCATTGCAAACAGAACCTGGCGGTGTGCCTGTCCGGTCCCCGCGTCTGCCACTGATCGTGGGAACTCGACCGGTTCGGAATGACCCGAAAGCCGCCTTGACATGCGATTGCACCGTTCTTCAATAGATAGTCGGCTAACTGTTGGGCACAAAATATACCGCCGTTACTCGAGGTCGCGCTGCACCTGGAGCAGCAGGCGGCGAAGCAGGATGCGCTCCTCCGCCGACAGGTTGGCGACGGTCCGCTGCTCGAGATCGGACCAGATCTCGTCCACGACCCGGCACCGGGCCGTTCCCTTGTCAGTCAAATAGACCCGCGACACCCGCGCGTCGGTCGGGTCTTCGTGGCGCTCCACCAGCCCCGCCCTCTCCATTCGCCGCAGGGCCTTGCTGATCGTCGGACCTTCAACGGCGCAGGACTCGGCCAGCTCCGAAGGGGTCATGCCCTCCTGCGCCCGGAGGCGGAGGAGGATCCACTCCTGTCCGACGTACAGCCCGATGCGGGCGAGGGCCTCTGCCGCGCGATTGCGGTGCGCCCGACCCACGCCCACCAGGACGTGGCCAACCGTCCCCTCCAACGCCTCCATCGCCAGCTCTCTTTCGCTGGTTATATAATAGCCGGCAATGTAAATGTCGTCAAGTATTCTCCGCCGCCGATCACTCTAGCAGTCGTCATAGAAGGTGTCTGAAAAGGGTCAGTTGGCGGAAGGTTTGCACAGCAAACCTTCCGCCAACTGACCTTTTTCAGACACCTTCTACGGCGTTTGCATCAGTTGTCATGTCCCGTCTGCTTGAAATCGTCGCCTTCATGCTCGTTTACTCAGGCCATCACCACCGGCATCCCGAGAAATTCCCCATAACGCTGGGCGGCGGCGGTGACGGCCTCGCCCGCGGCGGCAGTCAGCGGGGCGAACGGCGCCAATTCGATCACCACCGCCCCTTTCTTGAAGGTCCGCCTCCAACGGCCGACGACCTGGCCGCCGATCACGATCGTTGAGTCGAACCTGAGATTCTCGCTGGCTTTCTGCCCGCCCGTCCGCGACTTGTCGAACGCGGCGAAGCCGACCAGAAATTCGTCGTACGTTGGCAGTAAGAAGGCTGGCTCGGATGGTCTGGCAGCCGGCGGCATCGACGCCGAGGACCAGTAGGTCTCGCCGTCGATCACCGCGCGGGTCAGGTGGGAGGCAACCATGTCGAGACCCGCTCTGGCGTCGGCTGCCGTCAGTCCCGACCACCAGGCAAAGTCACGGACGGTGGCCGGCCCATGACCGGTGTAGTAACGTCGGGTGAGCTCAGCCAGCGCTTCGTCTCGCTTCAAGCTGCTGGCGTGCGGCGCGCGTTCGTCCAGCAACGCGTACGTGAACTGTTTGCCACGTCGAGGGCCGCTGCACACGACCGCATCCAGCTCGGCACGCTGGACGAGACAACCGAGCCGAATCCCCTCGGCGACAATACCGGCGTCCGCCAGCGCCGATCCAAGCTCTGCCCGGGTCAGCTGCTGACCGCCCTGTAAGGCGCGGGCGATGACGGCGTTGCTGCGCCGGAACAGCGCGTCGTCGAGTTCGAGCTGGCGATACATGGAGGCATTCACGGCATTGACGCGCGGAGCGGTGAGTCCCAGCATCCAGCGAATATCCGCGGGGGTGACAAAGTGCCAGGTCGGCCGCATGACGTGGGTGCGCAGGATGGTCCCAGCGGTGAAGGCCCGCTCGATCACGTCGTCCGTCGCATTCTGCAGTCGCAAGCCAAGCGCCCATTGTGCGCCCGGGTAATCCTGCGCCTGGACAGCGCCCAGCCAGGTGACGACCTCATCGGGGGTCGTCCACGGGTTCCGCGAGAGTCGCTGCTGATTGAGTCTTTGAAGTGCGATCGCCGTTGCTGCCATCAATTGTCCGCTACGCCACCGTCTTCCCAGACCCACATGGTGCGCAAGTCGGCGCAGTAGGGGTGCTTTGCCGCCTCGGCCTCGTTCAGCTCCAGGCCCAGGCCGGGGCGGGTCGGGAGGTCGACGTAGCCACTCTGCACCGTGTAGCCGCCGTCGAAGATGTCGTGGCGCCAGGGCGGGCTCTGGTGTACGTGCTCGAGGATGACCGCGTTTGGCGTGCAGGCGTTCAGGTGGATCGACGCCATGGTCG
>DATLRG010000436.1:0-4669 GCA_035534795.1 Chloroflexota bacterium | reverse complement strand
CACCTCCCCGTGTTGAGATAATTTCCGAGCAACTATGTCTCGCTGCTGTTGTTTGGGCGCCACCGGGCCGCCCAAACAACAGCAGCGAGACAATTTCTTACTGCGACTTCGACGCCCTCGCCACGCGCCAGATCGAAGCGCTCAACAGGAGAACGACCGCGAGCGGCATCCACCACCAGATGGGCACGGGACTCCGGGCGAGCACGGCGGCGATGACCAGCGCGACGATGACGCCGGCCGCGACGGTCCAGTCGTCGCCGACGACGAAGTCGTACCAGAAGTAGACGAAGCGCGTGACGTAGCTCATCGGTTACCCCTTGACCGTCGCCAGCTTCGGTGCGCGCTGCGAGCGCAGCGCGGCGACCAGCCCCAGCGACCAGATCGTCACGAAGGCGAGGACGCCAAGGATCGCCAGGTCGCTCCCCGGCCACTGCACGCCGACGCCCTCGCCGCCCCAGAACGTGCCGAAGGTTGTCAGCAGGAGGCCAACCACGAACTTCATCGTATTCTCGGGCACCTGACTCAACGGCTGCTTCACCAGCACACCGGCGGTCCCGACGAGGAGCACCGCTGCCGCCGCGCCCACCGCGGCCAGCGGAATACTGCCCTGCGTGCTGCCGAAGGTCAGGACGATGAAGACGACCTCCAGGCCCTCGAGGAAAACGCCCTTGAAGCAGACGGTAAAGGCGTACCAATCGAGGCCGGCCTTGACGACCGTGCCGACGGCGGTCGCATCTTTCAGGTTGCGCTGGTAGATCGCGGCCTCGTCGTGCAGCGCCTTGAAGCCGCTCGCGCGGAGAATCGCCTTCCGCAGCCACTGCAACCCGAAGATCAAGAGAATCGTCCCGACGACGACGCGCAACGCGTCGATCGGCACGAGGGTCAGCGCTGGCCCCAGAATCGCCACGGTGATCGCCAGCGCGCCCAGCGCGATCACGACACCGACGAGTGAGGATCGCCAGCCCCGGGTGACGCCAATCGCCAGAACGATGGTCAGCGCCTCGACCATCTCGACCGACGACGCGAGAAATGATGCCAGGACCAGGAAAATGCTACTCACAGTGCCCTCACTTTCTGCCTTCGGCCAGCCGGCTTACGCTGGTCGCTCCCGGCCATCGTGGCGGATCTCCCGGAGTCTTGGCCGCGCGATGCCGGTCGATTCGATTCCCCCGTCCGCCTGGTCGCTGCCGGCACGCCGATAGACTTCCTCTTCGAAGTGCTCGAGCAGTCCCTCGCAGCGGTCCAGCCACGTCGCGACGTCCGCGGCGCCCTCGGCCTCGAACCAGTCGCGGGCCTTTACTGCCGCGAACCAGCGACGGACCTTCTCCAGATCTTGTCGGATCTCTTCGGCTTCGCCGAAGGTGTAGTTCTCGCGGAAGTGCTCGAACTCGACCTCCTTGACGAACCTGGTCTCACACTCCTCGACGATCTCGGCGTACTCTTTGTCGCGCAGGTCCCGAAACGAGGCCACGATCCTCGCCTCGTCGGCGGGTTGCAGCGCGGGAACGTCGAAGAGCGTGTACTCGCCGCCCATGCTCTCGATCTTGGCGGTCACCTGCGCTGCCTCGGTCGCGACGTCGTCGAAACAGGGGAGGATACAGACGCACTGTTGCAGGTAGAGCGCGCCGAGGCGCTTCAGGTCGCGCCAGATGGCCACGCGCCGGCTGGCCGGTTCCGAGGGGACCCGGTAGACCAGAACGAGCCACGGATGCGCACTCATCTCACTCGCCCCCTTTCCAGTGTCACAAGCGATTCTATGATAAACCTGTACGCGGGGTCAAGAGATGAGAGCGTGTCGGACGTGCGTGAGTTGGCGGGGGTAAGGCCACCCGCTTCACTCTCCCATCTCGAAGACGCACTTCCCCGTCGCTCCACCGTCGAATACCTGGAAGGCCTCGACGGCCTGGTCCAGCCGGAAGCGGTGCGTGATCAGCTTCTGCAGGGGGACCGCGCGCTCGACGACGAAGTGGGCGCACTCGTCGAGGCCGACCGAGGGGAACGTCCAGGAGCCATAGAGGGTCAGGTGACGGTGGATGATGTCCGGGCTTGGCTCCAGCGTGACGGTACCGCCTTCGCCGACGAAGCAGGCGCGGCCGAAGACGCGGGCGCTGCGGACGGTCTGGGCGCGGGCCGTGTCGTTGCCGCTGCAGTCGAGCGTGGCGTCGGCCCCTTCGCCCCGGGTCAGGTCGCGGATCGCCGCGATCGGATCGCCCTCGGCGGGATTCAGCACGACGTCGGCGCCGAGTCCGCGCGCCAGTTCGAGCCGGGCGGCGGACACGTCGACGGCGATGACGCGCGCGCCCATCGCTTTGCCGAGCAGCGTCGCGCTCAAACCGACCGGTCCCTGCCCGTAGACCGCCAGGGTGTCGCGGCCGGAAACGTCCAGCTTCTTCAGCGCCATGTACGCCGTGCCGGTCCCGCAGGCAATCGCCGCGCCCTCGGCGAAGGAGAGCACGTCCGGCAACGGGACCAGGCAGCGGGCCGGCACCAGGATGGCGTCGGCATTCCCGCCGTTCGCCCCGAAGCCGTAGACTCGGTGATGGGACACGCAGAGCTGATCGTAGCCGATCCGACAGTACTTGCAGGTACCGCAGCCAGAATAGTGATGGATCATGACGCGATCGCCCGGCCGCGGCCCGACGACGCCCGGTCCCAGCGCGGCGACCGCGCCACAGGGCTCGTGGCCGGAGACCGTCGACTGCGCGCGCGCGTCGCGGTACGGTCGCAGATCGCTGCCGCAGATGCCCGACGCCCGCATCGCGACGACCACCTCGCCCGGGCCCGGCACGGGATCGGGGAAGTCGCGGACTTCCAATCGCTTGTCGCCCAGAAAGACTACGCCGCGCATTGTTCCTCCTGGAAGGTGTCCGATCCGGGGTGGTTGGTGGCGAGTTTGCTGCGCAAATCCGCCACCAACCCCCCCGGATCAGACACCTTCTCCTGTTGTGACGAGGTTGCCGGCTCCAGCGTGTTGATGAACAGGCCGGAGGTCCGGTGCCAGCTCGACGGGAGGGTGTAGGGATATTTCTCGTTGGGCCAGTTAGTCCAGTAGGTCGTGTTCGGCGTGATGTAGATGTAGCGCTGGACCAGCGGAATCATCGGCAGGTTCGCGATCCAGAGCTGCATGGCCTGATGGTAGAGATTCATGAACGTGGAGTCGCTCGCCGGGAGCTTTCCCAGCTGGTTCACGAGCTTGTCGTAGCCGTCGTTCTTCCAGCGGTATGGCTGCACCGCGGGTTGGCCGGTTGGCGATGAGTACCGTTGCAGCAGGAATCCCATGGTGACGTACGGGTCTCGCACGCTTCCACCCGGGACGCTGAGGAAGGCGTCGATGTCGCCCTGCGCGATCACGGTACCGCTGTTCGACGGAGACTTGAACGAGGCGTCGAATCCCGCCTTCCGCAACTGTGCGACGATCACCGGTGAGATGTCGGAGAAGAACGGCGGCGGTGAGATCAGCACGAACGAGAAGCGCTTCCCGGCCTTCGCCCAGAACCCACCGCTGTCCTTCGCATAGCCTTTCGATTGCATCAGTTGAGCGGTCTTGTTCAGATCGAACGCATCGACGGGATACTCCTGAAGAATGTCGGACACCGCGTCGGAGTATTGCTTGAGCGGTCCGTACGGAGGGAACGGCAGCACGGTCTTCGCGGTGAGCCCATGAGCGCCGACCTGGACGATCCGGTCGCGGTCCAGCGCGTGGTTGACCGCCCAGCGGATGTCGGGATCGTTAAAAGGCGGGCGTGAGTCGTTGAAGTCGAGCGTCGTCACCGTCGAGATGTCGAGCGCTCCGTATGGGGGCTTGTTGTCGGTCGTCCAGGCAATCAGCTTCGGGTTCCGCTGC
Organism: Chloroflexota bacterium; assembly: GCA_035534795.1. Lineage (GTDB taxonomy): Bacteria > Chloroflexota > UBA6077 > FW602-bin22 > CADDYW01 > JAJPKB01. Next base: position 825 of record DATLRG010000436.1, on the reverse strand, counting down.
AACGCCGTCGGCACGGTATAGGCGGTCTGGAAGCCGTGCGTCGAGTCCACCTCGTTGTTCGCCAGCAGCTCGAGCTGCTTGTCATCCTGCAAGTTGGGCAGGACGATCACCCGCTTCATCTTCGGCAGCGGGTGGAAGCCCGAGGTCGCGGCCCACCAGTCCTCGCGACGGTCCCAGAAACGCTGCGCCGGACTCGACAGCGTCAGCTTCCAGGGCCCGGTGACGATCGGCCAGCCCTTGCCCAGGTCGAAGTTGGTGAAGGTCGTTGGGTCCTGCCCCTGGAAAATGTGCTGGGGGACGATCGGCAGCCCGAGGTCCGAGTGCCACTGGAAATAGTCGAACATAAAGCGCGGGTTTGGGGACGTCAGCGTGATCTCGGCCGTGTGCTGATCGACGGCGGTCACATCCTTGACCCAGTTGTGCATCTCGACCGAATAGTTGAGCTTGGGTGCGTTGTCTTTGAGCATGTTCAAGGTGAAGACGACGTCGTCGGCGGTGAAGGGCTGGCCATCGCTCCAGGTGACGCCGTTGCGCAGCTTGACGATGATCTGGCTGTAGTCGGCGCTGTACGAGTAGCTCTCGGCCTGCCAGGGGATCTCGCCGCTCGTGCAGGTCATGCCCTGAGGGCCACAGATCTGGCTGGTCCACCACATGTCGTAGTAATAGAGTGGCTCGTAGGCGAACTGCCAGCCGTTGCGCGCGACGCCCGGGATGAAGGGGTTCTGCAGCAGGACGTCGGTAAACTGGTTCAAGGCATCCGACAGCGACATGATCAACGTCTGGCTGCGTGGTATCTGGCTGGTCGCCTGTGCCGTGGCTTGCGGC
>DATLRG010000435.1:0-10418 GCA_035534795.1 Chloroflexota bacterium | reverse complement strand
GGCGGTGTCTCGGCATCCTAGCCAACCCAACCTGAATGTTGCACGACACCTGGCGCCTGGCTGGGAGTGGGACGTGGCACGAGGCACCTGAATCGTAGCCGCGCTCGCCGCTCGACGTCTCCCAGGACGGCAGCTGGAATGCTGCCAGGCCGCGACCTGTCCGCGAGGGAAGGGGTGTTCAATGGTCCGCGCCGAAGAGGTGCAGCTCAATTTCACGAAGCTCAACGGTCTTTTGCCCGCGGTGGTGCAGCATTACCAGACCCGCGAGGTCTTGATGGTCGGGTTCATGAATGCCGACGCCTGGTCTTCGACCCGACGGGAAGGGCTGGTAACCTTCTGGAGCCGCGAGCGCAAGACTCTCTGGACCAAGGGCGAAACGTCCGGTCACGTGTTGCGGGTCAAGCGCATCTGGACCGATTGCGACAATGACACCTTGCTGATCGAGGCGGACCCGGCTGGTCCGGTCTGCCATACCGGAAGCCCGACCTGCTTCTTCCAGGAACTCGGGGATGATTGACCTGGTCTTGCCGAAGGGCAGCCTCGAAGCGGTGACGCTGAAGTTGTTCGAGGAGGCCGACTTGCCGGTGCGGCGCAGCAGCGACCGGGAGTATAACGCGTCGATTTTGGACCCGCGGGTCGGCAAGGTGAAGATTCTCCGTCCGCAAGAGATCGCTCCCGCGGTTGAGCACGGCTACTTCGATCTGGGCATCACCGGCCACGACTGGGTTCTGGAGCCCGACAGCCGGGTTCACCAGGTGATGGATCTGGGGTTCAACCGCACGAGCACCGCGGCCGCGCGGATCGTGCTGGCGGTCCCCGGCGATGTGCCAATCGAAAGACCGGAAGACATTCCCCCGGACTCTCGCATCAGCACCGAGTACCCCAACCTGACCAATCGCTTTTTCGGGAAGCTCGGCATTCCCGTTCAGGTCTTGCTCTCATACGGGGCCACCGAGGCGAAGATTCCGGAGCTGGCGGACGCCATCGTCGATCTGACCGAGACCGGGTCCTCGCTGCGCCGAGCCGGCTTCAAGATCGTCGGCACGCTGGCGGAAACGTCCACGCGCCTGATCGCGAACGTGAGGTCCTGGGAGCAGCCGGAGAAGCGCCAGGCGATCGAGGAGATCAAGGTGCTTCTCGCGGGGGTGCTCGCGGCGCGCGGCAAAGTCCTGATCAAGATGAACGTGCCCGAGGAGCGCTTGCAGGAGATCATCAACATTTTGCCCGCGATGAAGGCGCCGACGGTGTCGCACCTTTTCGGCGCGGGCTACTACGCCGTCGAGACGGTGGCCGTCAAGAGCGGCATCAACCTGCTGATCCCGGAGCTGAAGAAACACGGCGCCGAGGATATCCTGGAGCTCCCCATCTCGAAGATCGTCGCGTGAATGAGTGGTGATCGATGAGTGTCGAGATGAAGGCCCGATCGGAGACAGCGCGAGCGAGCGGCAAGGCGAGCGTACGAGTTACTGACTCGGTCCTCAGTCCTCAGTCCTCGGTCCTCACTCCGCTGCCTTCACCCCTCGTTTCCGTCGTCATCGTGAGCTATAATGGCCGAGCGCTCCTTCGCGAGTGTCTGGACAGCGTGCGTCGCCAGACGTATGGCTGGCGCGAAGTCGTCGTCGTCGACAACGGATCGAGAGATGGGTCGGTTGACTGGCTGCGGCGAGAGTTTCCTTCTGCGCGCATCGTCGCGCTGCCGGAGAACCGGGGATTCGCGGCAGGGTGCAACGCCGGTATCGCCGCGGCCAACGGGAGCTTTGTCGTCACGCTGAACAACGACGTCCGCCTCGACCCGACCTGGCTGGACGAAATGCTGGCGGTCGTGCAGCAGCGGCCGGACGTGGGGATGATCGCGGGCAAGATGCTCTTCTCGCGCGCTCCGACCCGCGTGGATTCGGCCGGTATCTGCGTCGATCGAGCCGGTGTCGCCTGGCATCGCCACGGCGGCTCCTGGCACGACCTGGTCGAGGCCGAGCACGAGGTCTTCGGTCCCTGCGCGGGTGCGGCGCTCTATCGTCGGGCGCTGTTCGACGACGTCGGCGGTTTCGACGAGGATTTCTTTTGCTACCTGGAGGACGTCGACCTGGCGTGGCGGGCGCAGTCGGCCGGCTGGCGCTGTGTGTACTCCCCGCGCGCCCGCGCGTTCCACGATCATTCGGCGACGGCCGGCGAGGACTCTGCCTTCAAGCGCTTTCACCTGGGACGGAACAAAGTCTGGCTGATTGCCAAGAACTACCCGGCTCCCCAACTCTGGTTCTATTTGCCACTGATTCTCCTGTACGACATGCTGGGCGTTCTGGCCACCGTTCTCTTCATCGGCAAGCGCGATCGGTCGCTGGGATCACGCCTGGCGAGCATGGCGGGCCGCCTGGACGGCGTCGCGGGAGTGAGATCGGCGCTGGCGAAACGCCACGCCGTCCGGCAGCTTCGGCGCGTACCCGGGTGGCGAGTGTTCTCGCAGATGGCGGGCGTCCCGTGGCCGTGGTCGATCTACTGGCGATACGCACACCTCTATCGGTCCGACGAATTTGACAGCGACCTGTGGATGCAGTAGCCTTCGCTGTTGCCCGTGGTGTGGAAGAAGGTGGGGATGTACTGCTCAGTCGTAATTCCGGCTCGGAACGCGGCACAGACGATTGCCGAGTGTGTTCTGTCCGCCCTCAGTCAATCGGCGCCGAGGGAGTCCTACGAGGTTGTCGTGGTCGACGATGGCTCGACCGACGCCACCGCGGCGATCGCCCGTTCGCATGGGGTGCGGGTGATCCCGCAGCCGCCGCTGGGGATGGCGGCGGCGCGCAACACCGGGGCGCGCGTCGCGCGGGGTGAGGTCGTTCTTTTCCTGGATGCCGATTGCGTGCCAGCGCTCGACTGGGTCGCGCAGATGGTCGCGCCGTTTCGCGATGCGTCGGTGGCAGGCGTCAAGGGAACCTACTTGACCCATCAGACCGGGCTGTTGCCGCGGCTGATCCAGGTTGAGTACGAGGACAAGTATCGCCGGCTGGCGGAGGATTCGGCGATTGATTTCGTCGACGGATACTCGACGGGGTACCGTCGGTCGGTGCTACTCGGCGTCGGCGGGTTCGATCCATCGCTCGGCGCAGCCGAAGAGGTCGATCTATCCTACCGACTCGCCACGAGCGGTCAGCGCCTGGTTTTTGCGCCAAAAGCGCGGGTCCACCACAACCACGGCGGCACCGTCCGCCGCTACGTGGCGAGAAAGCTACGCTTCGGCCTCTGGCGGTCACTGGTGTATGCGCGCCACCCGGGCAAGGCGCAGGGAGACCGTACGACGACGCGTGAGCTGCGGCTGCAGATTCCGCTGGCCGGTCTGACTGTCGCTTCCGTGGTCCTCGGGTCGCGCTGGCGCAAGGCATGGCCGCTCGCGGGGCTCTTTGGCGCGGCGTTCGCATCGACGACAGTCCCCTTCGCGTGGCGCGCGCGTCGCGCCGGGACGGACGCGGCACTGGCCTCTCCAGCGCTGCTCTTCGTGCGAGCGCTCGCACTGGGGACCGGCCTGGCAATCGGCGGCACCAGCCTCGCCGGCCAGAGCTTGATTCAGCGGGTTGCTCGACTGGGGAGGGCGTTCCGTCATTAGCATGGCGACGCGTCTGTTATTGATCCGACACGGTGAGTCTGATGACAACCTGGCCGGCCGCCTCGCCGGTTGGACCGACTCCGCCCTGACCGAGCGCGGCGCCGAACAGGCGCGCCGAATGGCGCGCTACGTCTCAGAGGCGTACCGCCTGGACGCGATGTACTCCAGCCCGCTGCTGCGCGCGCAGAAGACCGCCGAACCGCTGGCCGCGCTCGCCGGTCTCCCCATTCTCGTTCGCGATGACCTGCGCGAGCTCTACTTCGGCGCGGCCGATGGACTGACCGTGCCCGAGCTGGTCGCGCGTTTCCCGACCGATTGGGAACGGGCGCAGCACGAAGAAGACCTGGAGTTCCGCTTTCCAGGCGGGGAGGCCCGGGTCCACTTCCACGACCGAGTCCGCCGCGCCTTTTCTGCCCTGATTCAGAGTCACCCGGATCAAACCATCGCCGTGGTGAGCCACGGTGGCGTCTTGAGCTCCTTCCTCGCGGACGTCGTCGAAGGTCTGCCTCAACGCTGGCGGGGCTACTTCTGCGACAATTGCGCGCTGTCGGAGCTATTGGCGGATGGCGGAAACGTGAGCGTCGTCCGGCGGAGCGTGGTCGAGTATCTCTAGAAGCCATTCGTCGTGTCGAGGAGGAGGAGCCATGATCAACGTCGCCGTCCTTGGCCTGGGGAGAGTCGGGCCAGCGCACGTGCGGACAGTCCAGGGAAACCCGCGCGCGGCGCTGGTCGCGCTCGCGGAAGCCGACCAGGCGAAGCTCGACCGCGTGGCCGGAAACGTACCCGGTTGCGCCACGGACCCGGATTACCGGGCGGTGCTGCAGCGCGACGACGTCCAGGCTGTCGTGATCTGCCTGCCGCACTGGCTGCACGAGCGCGCCGCGATCGACGCGGTCCAGGCCGGCAAGCACGTTCTCCTCGAAAAGCCGCTGGCGAACAGCGTCGAGGAGTGTTTGCGGATCGCCGCCGTCGTCGCCGCCAGCGACGTCAAATTTACCGTCGGCCACACCCAGCACTTCTACCCGATCGTCGCGGCGGCGAAGCGGATTCTCGACGTGGGGCAGATCGGGCGGACGATCATGGGGATCGACACCTGGTACAAGCCGCACGAGCCGGAGAAGCGCCCGGCCTGGATGCTCGACCGCAAGCTCGGCGGCGGCATGCTGCTGATGGACGGCGTTCACATGATCGACCGCCTGCTCTGGCAGATCGGCGGCACGGTGGAATCGGTGAAGGCGATGAACGGCAACCCGGTCTACCCAGAGATCCCGGCCGATGACACCGCGATGGCTTTCCTGCAGTTCGACAACGGCGTCGTGGTCACGATCAGCCGCATTGCCTACCGAACGGGCATCACCCAGTATGGCGCCGATTACTGGGGCACGAATGGACAGCTCAAGTATCGTCTGCCTTATGGGCAACACGGCGAGGTCGGGCTCTGGGTCGGTCAGGGCGAGGTCTGGCAGCCGGTGGACGTGCCCAACCGCGACTCGCTGGCCGACCAGTTCGACGCCTTCCTCGACACCATCGAGCAGGACGGCGAGCCGGCCGTGAGCGTCCAGCATAGCGTGGAAGTGGTCCGCGTGATGGAGGCGATCGAGCGCTCGGGGCAGACCGGCCGGGAGGTCGTCATCGAAAGGTAGCACGGCATTATGCCGGCCCATCCAGCCGCGCCCGCAGCAGGCTGTTCACCAGGGCCGGGTTCGCCTTCCCGCGCGAGGCCTTCATCACCTGGCCGACGAGGAAGCCGAGTGCTGGCGCTTTGCCGGCCTTGTAGTCTTCCACGCTCTTCGGGTTCGCGGCGATCGCGGCGTCGACGAGGCGCTCCAGCGCGGCGGCGTCGCTGATTTGACGCAGGCCCATCGCTTCGACGACCTGATTCGCCGATGCCCCGGTCTGAAACATCCGCTCGAAGACGTCCTTCGCCGCGCGTGCGCTGATCGTGCCACCTTCGATCAGGCGGAGCAGTTCGGTCAAATCTACCGGCGCAACCTTCGAGTCGCCGATTTGCAGGTTGACCGCATTCAGGAGGCGGAAGAGCTCGCCGGTCAGCCAGTTCGCGACCGGCTTCGGGCGATCGAAGAGGCGGACCGCCTCTTCGTAGTAGTCCGCGGTCGCGCGGCTGGCGGTCAGGAGCTCCACATCGTAGGGGGACAGGCCGTACTGCTCGACCAACCGTCGCCGACGCGCCTCTGGCAGCTCCGGTAGTTGCTGCCGGAGGCCGGCGGTCCACGCTGGGGTGAGCGACAGCGGTGGCAGGTCTGGCTCCGGGAAGTAGCGGTAGTCGTGGGCGAACTCTTTGGAGCGCTGACTGACGGTGATGCCACGGTCCTCGTTCCAGCCGCGCGTTTCCTGGATGATCGGCTCGCCCTCGGCGATGGCCGTGATCTGCCGTTGGGACTCGTATTCCAGCGCGCGGAAGACCGCGCGGAACGAGTTCATGTTCTTGATCTCGACCTTGGTGCCGAACGCGGTCGTGCCGGCCGGTCGGACCGAAACGTTCGCGTCGCAGCGAAACGCGCCTTCCTCCATGTTGCCGGTGCTCACGCCGAGGTATTGGAGGATCTCTCGCAGCGCCATCAAGTACTGCCGCGCCTGTTCAGCCGAGTGAATGTCCGGCTCGCCGACGACCTCGATCAACGGGACGCCGCTGCGGTTCACGTCGACCAGGCTGTAGGGGCGGCCGGTGAGCGGGTCCACCCGGTGCGCGAGCTTGGCGGTGTCTTCTTCGAGGTGGACGCGTCGGATTCCGACGCGCTGCCGCGTGCCGTCGTGCGCGACCTCCTGCCAGCCGTTTTCCGCGATCGGGTGCTGGTACTGCGAGATCTGATAGCCCTTCATCAGGTCCGGGTAAAAGTAGTTCTTTCGGTCGAAGCGCGTGAACTCGTTGATCGAGCAGTTGAGTGCCAGGCCGGTCAGGGTGGTCAGCTCGACCGCTCGCCGGTTGATCACGGGCAGCGCGCCCGGTAGCCCGAGACAGACCGGGCAGACGTTGCTATTCGGCTCGGCACCCGGGTGATTGGCGCAGCCGCAGTACATCTTGCTGTCGGTCAGTAGCTCGCTGTGGACTTCGAGCCCGATGACGACGTCGTACGATTCGAGCGAGACTGTCTTCATCCTTGCCGCTTTCGTTTGACATAAGTATCGATCCGCCGCAGTGCCTCCTCGATCTGGGGCAGCGACGTCGCGTAGCAGCAGCGAACGTGGTTTCGGCCACACGCGCCGAAGGCGGAGCCGGGCACGACCGCGACGTGCTCTTCGAGCAGCAGGTGCTCGGCAAACTCCTCGTCGCTCTGCCCCGTCGCCATCGTCGACGGGAAGGCGTAGAAGGCGCCTTCGGGGTCGTGGCAGGTCAAGCCGACGTCGTTCAGTCCTTTGACGATCACGCGGCGACGGCGGTCGTACTCTTCGACCATGCTGGTCACGGCCGCTTCGCCGTTCTTCAGCGCTTCGATCGCGGCCATCTGACTCGTGATCGACGCGCAGAGCGCGGTGTACTGATGAATTTTCAGCATGCCGGCCAGCAGGTCACGCGGCGCGGCGGCGTAGCCGACGCGCCAGCCGGTCATCGCGTACGCCTTGGAGAAGCCCCCGAGCAGGATGGTTCGATCGCGCATCTCCGGCAACGAGGCAAAGCAAACGTGCTCGCGGCCGTAAATCAGTCGATCGTAGATCTCGTCCGAGACGGCGATCAGATCGCGCTCGGCCACGACTCGGGCGATGGCGCTCAGGGTCTCGCGATTGGGGGCGGTGCCGGTCGGGTTGTTCGGATAGCCGAGTAGCACCGCCCTGGTCGTCGTGGTCACGCGGTCCGCGAAGTCGGCCGGTCGCGGCCGGAAGCCGTCAGTGGCGGAGGTGGGCACCGGGCGCACCACGCCGCCGGCGAACGTGACGCAGGGCGCGTAGGAGACGTAGCCAGGATCCGGCACCAGCACCTCGTCGCCCGGGTCGAGGATCGCACGCATCGCCAGGTCGAGTCCCTCCGAGACGCCAAACGTGATCAAGATCTCGTCCCCTGGATCGTACGCGACGCCGTAGCGAAGGGCCAGGTGGTCGGCGAGCGCGCGTCGCAGCTCGATCAGGCCGAGGTTGGAGGTGTACATGGTGAAGCCGCGCTCGAGCGAGTAGATCGCCGCCTCGCGGATGTGCCACGGCGTGGTGAAATCGGGCTCGCCAACGCCCAGCGAGATGACGTCGTCCATGGTCTGAATCAGCTCGAAGAAGCGACGAATACCGCTCGGCGCAACGCCACGCACGCGCGCCGCCACGCGGTCCTTTCGCGCGCTTCGCTCGACTGGCGGCTCGGAGATGGTCTGCACGGTCAACCCCCCACCGTCGTCTATGGCGCGTACGGCAGACGTGGCGGCGGCTCCGGTTCGTCGAAGACCTCGCCGTCTTCCTTATAGCGCTTCAGCAAGAAATGAGTCGTCGTGCCCTGCACTCCGTCGAGCGGAGCCAGCTTCTCGGAAACGAAGCTCGCCACGTCTTTCATCGTGCGTCCGGTCACCTCGACGGCCAGGTCGTACGTCCCCGAAAGAAGCTGCACTGAGCGTGCCTCGGGGAAGCGGGCAATGCGCGCCGCGACGGCTCCGAAGCCTACTTCGCGCTGCGGACTGACGCGTACCTCGATCAACGCGGCCACCGGTTCTTCGCCGACCCGTTCCCAGTTGATCAGCGCGTGGCGTCCGACGAGCACACGGGCGTGTTCCAGGTGATGGATCCGCCGAGCGACCTCGTCCGGCGGCGCGTCCAGCATCGTCGCCAACTCGCCTATCGTCAGCGCGGCCCGCCGTTCCAGTAGCTTCAGTAGCTTGATCGAAAGATCGTCTACGTCCTGTCGCCTACCTGGATTGCTCACGCTGCTCCCTCGCCTCGGCCACCGCGGCCACGCCCGGTGCCCGCCTCTGACTCTTGGACTCCCTCGCCATGTAGGGTGGCAGCTTGTCTGCCGCCGCGTCCCCGAACGGCCGCAGACAAGCTGCCACCCTACGAGACGATCATAGGGCGGCAGCAGGCAAGCCGCTGCCCCACGAAGCACCCTCTCATCACTGCGCTTTCCAATCCCCACTTTGCTCGAAGGCGAAGCCCGCTCGCAGCAGGGTTTCCTCGCTGCCCGGGGCGCCGACGAGCTGCAGCCCGACCGGTAGGCCCCGGACGAGCCCGCAGGGCACGACCAGACCGGGCAGGCCGGCCGCGTTCACCGTCACGGTGCAGACGTCGGTCAGGTACATCGCCACCGGGTCTTCGATCCGCGCGCCCAACGGAAACGCCGTCGTCGGCGCCGTGGGCACGGCGAGCACGTCGAAGTGCTCGAAGGCGCGATCGAAGTCTTGCTTGATCAGCGTACGCGCCTTCATTGCCTGCACGTAGTAGGCATCATAGTAGCCGGCCGAAAGGACGTACGTTCCGACCATGATCCGACGCTTGACCTCGGGACCGAAGCCGACCGCGCGGGTTCGGTCGTACATCTGCCAGACATCGTCGCCCTCGGCGCGCAAGCCATACTTGACGCCGTCGTAGCGGGCCAGGTTGGCGCTGGCCTCGGCCGGCGCGACGACGTAGTACGCGGCGAGGGCGTAGCGCGTGTTCGGCAGCGACGTCTCGTCGACGGTCGCGCCCAGGTCCGCGAGCCTGGCGATACCCTGGCGGACGGTCTGGGCCACCAGCGGGTCCATTCCTTCGACGAAGTACTCCACGGGCACCCCGATCCGCAGGCCCCTGACGTCGGGGACCAGCGCCTGGCAATAGTCCGGCACCGGCCAATCCAGCGACGTCGAGTCCCGCGGGTCGTGACCGGCGATAGCCGAGAGCACGATCGCCGCGTCGGTCACGTCGCGCGTGAGCGGGCCGATCTGGTCGAGCGACGAGCCGAAGGCGACGAGACCATAACGCGAGACGCGACCGTAGGTCGGCTTGAGCCCGACCACGCCGCAAAAGCTGGCCGGCAAGCGGATCGAGCCGCCGGTGTCGCTACCCAGCGCGGCAACCGCCTCGTGAGCGGCGACCGCGGCGGCGGATCCCCCGCTACTGCCACCCGGTACCAGCGACGGGTCCCAGGGGTTCGTGGTGGGATAAAAGGCGGAGAACTCGGTCGACGATCCCATCGCGAACTCGTCCAGGTTGGTCTTGCCGAGAATCACTGCGCCGGCCATCTTCAGCTTTTGGACCACGGTGGCATCGTAGGGCGGCACGAAGCCGTCGAGCATCCGCGACGCGCAGGTCGTCCTGGTCCCTTCGGTGCAAAGATTGTCTTTCAAGGCGATGGGTATGCCGGCGAGCGCCGGCAGTTCTTCACCGGCGGCGAAGCGTCGGTCGATCGCCGCCGCCTGTTGGCGCGCGTCCTCGGTCGTGCGCGTGATGTAGGCGCGGATGGTCGGTTCGCGACGATCGATCTGATCCAGCAGGGCGTCGGTGAGCTCGGCCGCGCTGATTTCGCGCCGACGGAGCAGCTTGCCGGCCTCGTGGGCGGTCAACTCGGCGAGATTCATCCCTCTTCCAGGACCGGTGGCACGCGGATGTAGTCGTCTTCACGGGCCGGGGCGTTGGCCAGGACCTGCTCGACGGTGAGGCTCGGCCGAACGACGTCGGGCCGCGTGACGTTCTCGAAGCGGATCACCTGCGCGGATGGCGAGACCGTCTTCGTATCGAGCTCGTTCAGGAGCTCGACGTACTCGAGGATCGTCGCGAGCTGATCGCGGAACCGCTCGCGCTCGTCCGTCGACAGTCCAATCCGCGCCAGCGTGGCGATATGATCGACTTCCTCTAAGCCTATGCGCATGCGTCTGTGCCTTTGTCCAGGGAATCGAGAATGTGTCAGGTGGTG
>DATLRG010000434.1:0-8561 GCA_035534795.1 Chloroflexota bacterium | reverse complement strand
GCACGGCACGCCGCCGAGCTGCTGGACTCTTTCCCCGAACAAGCGCGCGTGTTCATACTCGTCTTCCGCGTGCTCCTTGAAGACCCCTTTGACCTCGGCGCTGTGAATGTCCGAGGCCATGAAGTAGTGATGCCAGTACTGAAGGAAGGCCGCCCACTCGCTGGCCAGCGCGCGGTTGAGCAGCGCAACGATCTCGCGAGGGTCCGCCTTGTAACCCGCGGTCAACGCGCCGTCCGCGAGGTTCTGCTCGGCTTCGTGGAGTTGCTTTTGCAAGCGGTTCTGCCAGATCAGCTCACTCTGCTGCCGCCCGCTCGCCGACGATCCGCCGCTGCTCTGCCAGGATCGGCTGCTCCCCTGCATCGACGAGCTGCCGCCCTGGCCTTGTTCCACGCCCCGCCCTTGACGGTTCTGCGACGGGGATCCCTGCTCCGGCGACTCCGCGCCTTGCCATTGCTGCGACATGCTATCTCCTCACGACTCTAGTTACTGCCGGCCCGATTGGAAGCCGACGCTCGCTCGGGCGCAAGATTGATGCCGGGATCTCCCAACGGCATTAGAACCCCGGAACTCCCGCCGCCTGGGCCGGCGACAACCCGCGCCACGACACGGGATCCACGCACAGGGAGCATCTCGGAGCGCTTGACGCTGCTGTCTGCGAATTCCTACCATGCCCGGCACGATCCTGGATGCTCGACGGCTGGGTGAACGCAGTGGCTTCGAACGATCGGCTCGTGGCCGGAGCGGATACTGATGCGAGCGGATCGCGCGGCACGCTGTTGTCTCGCGTTCTCACCGCCATTCCGCCGCGCGCGATCGCACACGCGGTCGTGGTCGCTCTCTGTGTGACCGTCGCCTACGCTGGCCGGACGACACCGCTCGGCGTTGGTGCCGCCCGGTGGTCTGCCAGTCGGATGCTCCTCGGGCCGTCTGCCTTCGCCCGCTCGGCAACAGGCGGAACGGACGCGTTGATTCCGTCGGCCGTCGACCCAACCGGGACGGCCGACACCGCGCCAGCCCAACTCGGTCAGTTGGCTGGCGCCTCCACGCTGACCCCGGCGGTCTGGTCGGACGCCGCGGACGACCAGCTTCCGGAGACCGGGCGCCCGGCGATGTCCACGCCTTCACTCTCGCCCGACGGGGCAATCGACGCGTCGGTTTGGGCCCCGTCAGATCTGGCCGCGGGAACGGCGTCGAACGGTGCTGACGCGCCGTCGACGCCCGTGGGCGACAGCACCGTCGGTGCGATTCCGGTTGCGTTCAAGTCCCACGCTGACACGTCCAAGGTCCTAGCCCCGAAAGCCTACTACGTCGTGGACGGCGACACGCTGACCTCGATCGCGCAACAATTTGGCGTCTCGACCACGAGCATCGCCGCCGCGAACGGGCTGCAGCCGAACGAGGACCTCCTCGCCATTCACCAGAAGCTGATGATTCCGCCGCTGCCGGGCATGCTCCACGTGGTGCAGGAGGGCGACACGCTCTCCGCCCTCGCGCGCCGCTACTCCGCGGATTTCGACCAGATCGCCCTCGCCAACGGACTGAAAGACCCGTTCACCTTGACCGTCGGGCAAACTCTGGTCATTCCGGGCGGCAGGCCGCCCGCGACGGCACCAGCCGCGGCGCCGCCGACACCTCCCAGGACGACTTACACCGTGCAGCAAGGCGACAGCGTCATCAGCATTGCCACCGCTTTTGGCGTGGCCCGGTCGGCGCTTGTCGCCGCGAACAATCTGACCGATCCAGACGTGCTCCACCCGGGCCAGCAGATCACCATTCCCCGCGGCAGCGGCCCGCCGGCCGCGCAACCGGTTGTAGCCCCGACCCCGACCCCGACCACTGCGCCCTCGCCGGCGAAGCCGCGCACAACCTACACGGTGCGACCGGGGGATAGCCTGTTTCGGATCGCCACGACGTTCGGAGTCGGTCCAGATCTCCTCGTCAGCACCAATAATCTCGCGAATCCCAATGCGCTGCGAGCAGGCCAGCAGTTGACCATCCCGGGCGTCACTCAACCGGTCACACGGCCCGCTTCCACGCCAGCGCCGACTCAAGCCCTAGCGCCGGTCGGCCCAACGTCGGTGCCGACCGATGCAGCACCACCGAGTCCCACCGCCGCGCCACCGGCGCCAGCGGTCGTCGCTCACGCGACCCCGCGGCCGGCCATCACCGGCTGGCAAGTCGTCGCCCTGGCCTCGAAGTACCTGGGGACGCCGTACATCTGGGGCGGCACCGCGCCCAGCGGCTTCGACTGCTCTGGCTTCGTCTGGTACATTTATCGCCTCCTCGGAGACCCGATTCCGCGCGACATGTGGGGCCAGCTTCAGAGCGGCACGCGCGTGTCTCGAAATGACCTGGAGCCGGGCGACGTCGTCTTCTTCGTCGATACCTATCAGCCAGGGCTCTCCCACGACGGTATCTACATCGGCGGTGGTCGATTCGTGAGCGCCGTCGACTACGGCATCGGCGTCGCGGTGACCAGTCTGTCCAAGCCGTATTGGTCCAGCCGGTACTACGGAGCAACGCGCCCCTGGTGAAGGCCCTCCAGCGCGATCCTCGGCACGCCATCGCACCCACGAGAGAATTGATGTATCATAATCTCTGGGCTTGGCAGGCTGAGTCGACCGAAGGAGTGAGCGACCGTGTTTGATTTCTTTCACCGAGGCCGCGCCGGCGAGCGCACCATCGATCCCACGCGCGTGCCGCCGGGCCAGGTCGTGACCCAGAAGTGGCCGGTCCTCCACTACGGTGGCGTTCCGCGCGTCGACCTGGCCAGGTGGGAATTCCGCGTCTTCGGTCTGGTCGAGCAGCCGGTCCGCCTGACCTGGGATGAGTTTCGACAGCTCCCACGCACCTCGGTCCACTGCGACATCCACTGCGTCACCCGTTGGAGTCGCCTCGATAACACCTTTGAGGGCGTCGCGTTCAAGGACCTCTACGATCTGGTGCGGCGAAAGCCCGAGGCCAGCCACGTCATGATCCATGCCGAAAAAGGCTTCACGACCAACCTCCCGCTCGACGATCTGCTGCAGCCCAACGTGCTCCTCGCCGACACCCATGACGGGCAGCCGCTACCGCCGGAACACGGCTGGCCCCTGCGCCTGGTCGTGCCCCACCTGTACTTCTGGAAGAGCGCGAAATGGGTGCGCGGGTTCGAATTTCTCGCCGCCGACCGACCGGGCTTCTGGGAGCAGTACGGGTACCACATGCGCGGCGACCCCTGGCAGGAAGAACGGTATTCGTGATCGCGCGATGATGAGTCCGGAGGGTGTTCCCGTCGCCACGACCGCGGCTCCTCGGCAATTCGGTCCACTCGTCGCCGTGGAAGACGACAACTTTCTGGTCGATGGGCAGCACTATCCACGTCGTCGGTACTCCACGCACGCGGCGCTGATGCCGGTCCGGCGCTCCCCGGATCCGCCATCCTGGGACGGTCAATTGCTTCACCTTCCGGATCCGGCCGAGCTCCAACGTGGCGTACCCGATGCCGCTGAGGTGTTCTCCTACCTCACGCCGTCCATGGTGCGCGTCCTCCGGCGGATCGCCGACGTGGACACCGCGGTGTCGCACCGCGGCTTCATCCTCCTGGTCGGACCAACCGGCTGCGGCAAGACGACGATGGCGAAGACGTACTGTCATCTCGCGAACCAGCCATGCACCGAGTTGTCCTTCAGCGGCGATACCGCCCTGAGCGACTTCTACACCTCGGTCGAGCTGATCCAAGATGGTCGGCTCGAGCAGAGCACGCTCACAGTGCCGGGCCCCGCGGTCGAGGCGATGCTCCGTGGTCAAAAGTTACTCCTGAACGAAATCAACATGCTTCCGCCAGACCTGCTGAACGTCTTTTCGCAGGCGATGGACACCGGCCGGCTGGTCTTGTCGGGCACCGAGCGGGGGAACGTCGAGATCGAGGTCCACGGCGAGTTCGGTTTGATCGGGACCGCGAATCCGAACTACGTCGGCACCCTAGACATGGGACGGGCGATCGAGCGGCGCTTCGGTCGGGGCCTGGGCTTCATCGAGATGGATTTCCTGCCGCCTGATGAGGAATCGGTTGCCATCGAGTACGAGTTCGCCGCCGAGCGCCTGTTCGCGCAACTGGGAATCCGCGTCGAGACGGGAATCTGCCGACGGATGGCCGACCTGGCCGCCGATCTCAGGAAAGACCCGCAGATTGGCAACGTGATGCAGTCGCGGCTCTCGACCCGAACGCTCGTTCACTGGCTGGGCCTGGCGCAGATCACGGGTCGCCCGCTGGTCGACGTGCTGAACCGCGCGCTGCTCAGCACCGTGCCGCCCGATGCGCGGGAGCGTGCTGTTGCGCAGGCTCGCGATGCGCTGGGCGACGCGCGCCTCGCCGAAGGAGCGAGCGCGAAGCTAGGTCCATTCAGGGTTGCCTGGCCCGCGGTCCGCTCCGGCGATGCCGTCCCCGTCGACACCGCGAAACCTCCCAGGCGCTTCCTGGATGCCGCCTCGGCCTCCTCACACCGGTCGGCGATTCATCGGGTCCGCTTCGTCCGCGCGCTCCCCGACGGTGGAAAGATCCTGGTCGCCGAGCCGCTGTACGCTGACGGGGTCGATGGCGTCTCGCGCTTCGGCCTTGGCGTGCGAATCCGAGCCTATGACGCGACCGGACGCCAGATTGTCGATCCGGATCGGTTGGAAGACATGACCCGTCTCCTGCGCGACCAGGACGGGCTGAACGTGCCCGGACCGCTGGGTCGCCAGGTACGCCCGCGCGAGCTGCTCCCCTGCCTGACCTCCCACGTCGTCGAGGCGCTCGAGCTGGTCGAGGCGGCGCTGCTGCTCGGCCGACCCGTTTTCGTGGCGGGACCGACCGGCGCCGGCAAATCGAGCCTGGCTCGCACGCTCGCCTTTCTCCGACGGCGCCCGGTCGTCGAGATCGGTTTCACCGGCGAGACCGCCAAAACCGATCTCAGCGCCGTGCGTCGCCTGATCGGCGGCGCCACGCGGTGGCAGACACAGGCTTTCCTCGAGGCGCTCGCCGCGGGCGACCTGGTCATCGCCAATGAATACAACCTGGCCTATCCCGACGTCCACTCCCTCCTGAACGGGCTCTTCGACAAGGGCGCCCGGCTGGCCTTGCCCGATGGGCGCGTCTACCGCCTGCACCCGGCAGCCCGCGTCGTCGCGACCGGCTACCTAGACGGGCCTGGCGTCAAGCCACTCAACGAAGGCGTCGAGAACCGCTTCGGCGCGATCGTCGGGTTGAGCTACCCACCGATCGCCGACGAAGTTGCCGTTCTGCGCTTCGTCGCACCGTCCGCGCACCTCGGGACCATCGACCGCTGCGTTCGCCTGGTCGATTACTGTCGGAGGTTGGTCGCCGGCAAGACCGATCCGGCGACGCTCGCCGGTCTCTCCCGGGCTTCCCAGGAAGCCCTGCGCCAGGCCGCGCGGCGCGCCGCGCTGAGCACCGCCGAGCTCGTCGCGATCGCGCGCGCTGGCGGCGGTCCAGACTTCGCCGAACGCCTCCGCCTGGGCATCCTGGATGGTGCCCCCGAGAACGTCCGTCGCACGCTCGAGCCGGTGCTCCTCCAATACGGGCTCGCCGGCGAGTGACGAGTGATGAAACCCCATGAGCATTGACCGCCGCTCCGATCAACCGCCCGGCTCGACACTCAGCCCTGAGTCCTCATCCCTGGATGCACCGTACTCACTACTCGCGCCGTACGAGCCGTCTGAACTGGAGACGGTCGCGCGTTTACTCCTGCAGGACCGACCGGTCCGCGTCGTGGCTGGCGCATGGTGGAGCTACTACCCGGAACGCGGCGAGGTCTCCTATCCGGCGACCTTGCTGACGGAATGGCCAGCGCGACGATCGCTCGGCGCGTTATGTCACGAGATCGCCGAAGTCCTCTTTAGCGGAAGCGCGGCCGTTCCGATCTTCGAGCAATTCATCGGCTGGGCGATCGCGCGTGGCTGCGAGCTCCGCACTGCCGAGCTGCTGCTCAACGCGATCAACGACTTGCGCGTGAACCGCCTGTACCTGGAGCAGTTTCCCGGTAGCCGTCCCTACTTTCTCGAGCTCTACCGCGAGGCCACCTTGATCCAGAAGAATGACTTCGACCAGCGCCAGATTGAAAGGCAAGTCCTGCCCCACCACGTCTTCATCGACGCCGTCACCGACCGCTGGTCGGCCGCGCTGGCTCACGATGCACCGCGTACTGTTTCCGATGACCGGGTCCGGCGAGCGGTCTCGCGCTGCTGGCCGTCGATCGCCCGGGCCGTTGCGTGCCAGGAGCTCGCCGCGCTGGCCGAGATCGTCCAGTCCGAGGTTTTCCCAGCCTACCTCGAGCTCGTCTCCGCGAGCCGCGAGGCCGTGCGACGGGCGACCGCGGCCGAGACGGAGCCCGAAGAATCGACGCGGCCGGAGACCCCGTCCGAAAGCGAAGGCGAAGACGATCTCATCGCCGACGATCTGACCTCGCTCGTGCGTGGCAGCCCGATCGACGACGAGCCGCCGGTGTCCTGGGTCATCTTGCCCGATGCCGATGCGAGCCAGTCCGAAGCCGACGACCAGGAAGAGAAATCTTCAGCTCCGCCACCCGTCGTACCCGTCGACGGCACGCCTCTGCCCAAACCGGAGAAATCCCGCTGGACTGGCGGTATCATCCAGAAGTTCCGCCGACTGGGTCATCGCGGTCGGAGCACACCGGCGTACGAAGACTTCAACTACGTCGAAGCGGTGCGCCGCCTCGGTCCGCAGATCGACGCGCTGCTCAACGGGACCGACGGGCGCGAAGGGCTGATCGCCATTCTCAACCGGCGGCGCTTCGGCACGTTCGATCCGTGGCGGCGACCCCGGCGCTGGCGAAAGGGCGACAGCGGCGAAGTCGATCCCGATCACGCGGAGAATCTCGTGATCTCCCCCGCGACCGCCTTTCTCAAGGGACGGCGGCAGCCGCGCGACGACAGCCAGAAGGACTTCGCGCACGTGATCTTGCTGGATGTGAGCGGCAGCGTGGTGCAGCGGGGCTACCGCAGCCGAAAGTTCGATCAACTGATCGACACGATGGTCGTCTTCTGCGAGATTCACGAACGGCTGAAGATACCGTACGAGCTCATCGCCTTCAGCGACCGCTTCAACGTCCTGCGCAGCTTCGACGAATGCCGCTTCGAGAACCTGCAGATCGATCCGACCTCGGCCTACGTCCCGAAGGACCTCAGCTACCTGGTACAGGAGATGTACCAGGCCGAGCACGCCGAAACCCAGGAGACGCCGTGCCTGGATCGTGCCATCGTCGACCTTGGAGAGCCGCGCGGGATGAAAACCATCTTCATGGTCACGGACGGGATCAGCAGTGACCGCCTGGCCTTGACTGAGCGCCTCCTTGAGATCGAGCGCCACAATCAGGTCGTCCCGCGCAACGAGAGGCTGATGCTGCTTGCTTTCGGCGTCGGGCTCGCCGAGGATGAGTTCAAGGCATCGTATCAGCCGGAGATCGACGGTCAACCGATCCCGTGCTCGACCGGTCAGCTCGTCCGCACCGTCGAATCGCTGCCGATGATCGTCTGCGATAGCGTCGATCGGCGGATCCGCACTGCGTAAAGCAGGATCAGGGGGTGTTTGGGGATAGCTGATGGAAAATTGGCCCGCCGGGCCAATTTTCCATCAGCTATCCCCGAACACCCCCTGATCCTGCTTTACGCAGACACAGTGAAATGCGCGAGAATGGCTGGGTGAAAACTGTCCCGGTGGGGCCCGTTTTCATCCAGCCATTTTCGCGTACCTCTACCCGCCGCCGAAGGGCGTGGGCTGCGGCGTGGGAGTCACGATCAGCGTCTGGAGGATCGGCTGGACGCGGTCGCGCATGGCGTGGAGCGCGTTTTCGGGATGCACCGACCCGTCGAGGGCTCCGGCGAGATCCTGATACGTCGGGCTCGCCGTCGGCGGCCAGACCGGGACCGGATGACCCACCTCGACGCTCTGAACGTACGCCTGGTTTCCGTCCTCCGGGTAGAGGGCCGCGAAGTCCTTCGACCGCGCCAGCGACTCCCGCGACGGGACGTAGGCGCGGCCCGCCTGATCGGGCAGGTGGCGCGTGAGGTAGTCGATCAGCAGCCAGGCGTCGTCTGGATTGCGGGATGTCGCGGGGATACCATACGCGGAGAGGTAGTAGACCGTCGTCTGGACTTCCGCCTTCGGCATCATCGTCACGCCCCACTTGAACTTCCAGCCAGGAGGTGGCGTCGGCGAGGCGGTCGTGGTCGGCGTCAGAAAGAATCCCTGCTCTCGCTGCAAATACGGCGGCAAAAGATTGCGCTGATCCATAAAGGTTGCCGTCATGCCCGCTCGGCCCACGAACCACAGGCCCAGGCTACGGTTTCCCTGGTCGGTCGGCATCACCCGCTGTCGGAGACCGAGATCGACGAACGACTGAAGCGCCTCGGCCGTCTTTTGATCGTCCATCCAGCGCGCGTCCGGATCGTCCACCGCGTCTGGGACCTGCACGCCGTACGACTCGATGAATGGGAGGATCGCCTGAGTCGGATCGGTCACGAACCCGACATCCTGCCCCTGTTTTCGCGCGTTGGCCTCC
>DATLRG010000433.1:0-3782 GCA_035534795.1 Chloroflexota bacterium | reverse complement strand
TGGAAAATTGGCCCGTAGGGCCAATTTTCCACCAGCCAGGCCCGAAGACCCCCCTGATCCTGCACTAGCCAACGATTGCGAGAATGTCTGACTCTTTCAGGATCAGGTGCTCATCGTTGTCGATGCGGTACTCGGTGCCGGCGTACTTCGCGTAGAGAACGCTGTCGCCGACCTTCACGTCCATGGGAACGCGGGTGCCATCTTCGAGGACGCGGCCCGGCCCCGCCGCCACGATAGTCCCCTCCTGGGGCTTTTCCTTCGCGGTGTCGGGTAGGACGATCCCGCTCTTGGTCGTTTCCTCGCGTGCCTTGGGCTTGATCAGGACACGGTCTGCGAGTGGCATTAGCTCCATTGAGACTCCTCTCTATCGCTGAACGAATGTGGGAGAAACCGATCACCAGGGGACGACGCCAGGGTTGCTTGCTCCGGGGCGGCACGTGGGAGGTTGTCGTAGTCGCAACAGCAGGGACCGCCCTCGGCGCAGCCCGCGCAGCAATACTCGGCTTGATCGACGCGGGTTGGCTGCCAATCGAAGACGATATCGCAGTTGGCACAGCGCCGGTTCGCTGGGCGCCCGGTCTCACGGCGAGACGGGGTCTGCGGAAGGTGAAAAGGCAATCGTCACCTGGCCATCGTTGTACTCTCGGGCGCAGCCTTGCAGCATCGAATGATACTGGCCAGGGGTAAGACGGGCGAAAGAATTGTGTTAGATGTCAGTTAGAGAGAGTGACGAGGAGTGACGACTGAGTGAAGACGGGCCCCGTCCCGCACTCAGTCCTCAGTCCTCGTCACTCATCACTCAGTCCGCTGGTCCAGCGGTCACGACGACGATCTGGTCGGTGCTGAAGTACCTCTCGGCCGCTTGGTGGACTTGGTCGAGGGTCAGGCCGTTGATGATGCCGGGATAGCGGTCCAGGTAGTCGAGACCGAGGTCGAAGGTCTCGATGCTCTGGAGGATGCGGGCGACGCCGCCGTTGGTTTCTACCGACAGCGGCAACACGCCGGTCAGGTAGGATTTTCCGTCGGCCAGCTCGTCCAGGTCGACCGGCTGGGTGCGGAGCCGATGCACCTCGGCGAGGATGCTTTCGATCGCCCGCTCGACGTTGGTGGGGTTGACGCCCGCGCGCACTTCCCACGGCGCCGGTCCCAGGGTGGCGTCCACGTCGCTGTAGACGTAATAGGCCAACCCTTGCCGATCACGCACGCTGGTGCCGAGTCGGCCGAAGAGGCCGAGCCCGCCGAGGATCAGATCGGCCATGCTCAGCGCGTAGAAGTCGGGATTCGAGCGACGCAACGTAGGGCGCCCGAGGGCGATGTCGGTCTGGGTTTTACCGGGGATGGCGTAATCTTTGCGAATCAGCGTGTTCGGCGGCGCGGCCTCCGGGATGGCAATGGGCGCCGAGGGGCCGGCCGCGGTCCAGCCGGTGAACGCGTGGGAGAGCTTATCGACGAACTCATCGAAGCCGATGCCGCCCGAAAACGCCACGCTCGTGCGATTGGGCTGGACGTAACGGCCGTGGAAGCCGGTGAGGTCGTCGCGAGTGAAGCTGGCGACCGAGGCGTCGCTGCCCATGATCCAGCGATGGTAGGGGTGGTCGGCCGGATAGGCCAGCTCGCGGAAGCGGCGCTCGGCAACGGTGCGCGTGTCGTCTTTCTGTTCGCGTAGGCGAGCCAGCACCTCACCGCGCAGCTTTTCCAGCTCTTGCGGTGGGAAGATCGGCTGGCGCACGACTTCCGCCAGCAAACCGATCAGCATGTCCAGGTCGTCGCGCAGGCAACGCGCGCTGATCTGCACGGCGTGCTCCTGTCCATCCACGCTGAGCGAGGCGCCAACGCGATCGGTCATCTCGCTGATCTGCTGGAACGTATGGTGGCTGGTGCCACGCTGCATCATCCGAGCGGTAAAGTAGGCCAGTCCTTCTTTGCCCGGTGGATCGTACATGGCGCCGGCCTGGATGCTCGCCCGGATCACCACCGCGGGCGTGACCGACCGCTCGTGCCCGAGAACCGTGATGCCGGTGGGCTGGCGGGTGCGCTGGATGGCCAACGTCGGCGCGCCTGCCCCGCTGCCCATGGTCATGCTCGACGCGGTGAGCGGGCGAAGGGGCAAAGGGGCGACCTGCCCCGCCGCGTCCCCGCGTCGACGCGCTTCCGCGTCTTCGTCGTCCCCGATCCCCGATTCCCAACCCTCGACGCCTCCCCCGACGAAGTACCGCCGGATGGCCTGGAGCGGCGCGGTTGGCGCCTCGGCCGAGGCACCGGGCGCTGTCGGCTCGAACCAGCCGACGGTGCGATTCGTCGGCGAGAGGTAGGTCACGGTCACCCGCTGCACGTCGGTCGCGTTCACCGCGGCGATCCGATCGACGAAGTCGTCCAGCATGGTGTACGTGTTCACCAGCTCGAGGTCGCCGAGCCAGTACGCCTGGTTGGTGACCCCTTCCGACGCGTAGGTGAACTGCGCGCGGACCTGCTTCACCGCCTTTTCGACCTCGTCGGCCCGCACGCCGTCGCGGCGGAGGCGCTCGACCTCGGCGAAAACCGTGCGCTCGACTTCCTCGAGCTGGGTATCCGGGCGGAGGCTGGCGGAGATTTCGAAGAGGAACGGGTCTTTGGTCAGTCCGAAGGACGACCCGGCCCCGGTGCAGAGGCCGGTGTCGACGAGCAGGCGGTAGAGCCGCGAGCTTCGCCCCATCGCGGTGTCTCGACCGCCGGACATGCCCATCGGCTTGGCGCCGGAGAGGATCGCGTCCAGGACGAAGAGTGGGTAGACGTCGGGGCTGCTTGCCGCTGGCGCGTGAAAGGCGGACATGAAGTAGCGGGTGGGCCCGGGCCTTCGGACGACGACGCGCCGCTCGCCCTCCTGGGGCGGCTCGCAGGAGCGGACCGTTGGAATCGGCGGCCCGGCAGGAATCGGTCCGAACCGCTCTTCGATCTGTCGCAGCAGCGTGTCGGTTGAGAAGTCGCCCACCGCGACGACCACCGCGTTGTTAGGCGCGTAGTGCGAGCGATACCACATGTAGAGATCCTCGCGGGTCATCGCCTGGAGATCGCACTTCCAGCCGATCACGCCCTGGCCGTACGGATGCACCTTGAACGCGGCCGCGGTGACATCCTCGTCCAGGTGGAACGTGGGGAAGTTCTCGCTGCCCTCGCGCTCGGAGATGATCACCGTGCGCTCGCTTGCCACTTCTTCGGGGCTGAACGTCGAGTTGACCATGCGGTCCGACTCGATCCGAATCGCGAGATCGAGGCGATCGCTGGGGAGCGTCTCGAAGTAGGTGGTGTAGTCGATCCAGGTGAAGCCGTTCAGAGTGCCGCCGTTTTTGGAGACCGAGCGGAAGATCTCGCCCTTGCCCAGGGAGGGCGTTCCCTTGAACATCATGTGCTCGACCCAGTGCGAGATGCCGGTGAGGCCAGCCACCTCGTTGCGCGCGCCGACGCGATACCAGACCCAGAAGGTCGCGACCGGGGCGTCGTGAACCTCGCGGGTCAAGACCGTCAAGCCATTGCCAAGGGTCCGAGCCTGGACAGGGTAAGCCAACGTCTGGTCCTCCTGACAGTTCGCAGTCACGCCGTGAACACCACTGTCACGCCTGCTGGATTATAGCACGGGCGAGCACGTCAGTCGTGTCCGCGGCAGTGCGGGGGTGCGCGTGAGCTTCTTGGGCAATCTCAGGCGGCCTTTCGCGCACGATCCCATGCCTCGCGCCAGCGATTGCTGAGGATGGCACAACGGAGAGCGAGCACCCCTTCGGCGCGCTCGACCTTCCAGCGCATGCCGC
>DATLRG010000432.1:0-2289 GCA_035534795.1 Chloroflexota bacterium | reverse complement strand
AACTGCCTGCAAAATCGCGACGCCCCGTCGCTCAGGCACTCGCACCATATCACGATTGGCCGCGGCGTGTCAATAGCTCGCGGCGTCCCGACTAAAACGTCGTCGTCAGCGCCTGGGCCTGACCGGTTTCCGCGGACCGGTAGGCGGACTCGATGATGTCGACGACGTGGCGGGCGTGCTCGGCAGTAACGATCGTCGGCTTGCCCTCGCGTACCCAGTCGACGAGCTGCATGATGTCCTCGTAAACGTGTTGCTCCTCGATGTTTCGGTGCGGACCGACGACGTGCGGCAGGATCCACTGGTTGCCCTTACCCGTTGGGGCTTGCTGCGCGAGATCGCGGCCCGGATAATCGAACGGCTGGCCGTTCAAAGTCAGTCCGACGATCGAGCCGGCCGTGCCGAAGTAGCTGCCCATAAAGCCTTCGGTCAGTCGCCCGGCCGCGGCGCCGTAGGCCAGGCCGAAGAGATTGTTTCCGAAGTCGAGCGAGATCAAGGTGTTGTCGTCGGCGTCGCAGGCGACCATCTGACCCCGGAACTCGCGCTCGGCGATGCGCACCCCGGACATGGCGGTCACCCGCCGGGCCGGTCCGAGGACGCCGGTCAAGCCGTGGAGGGCGTAAACGGTCATATCGTAGAGCGGGCCGCCGCCGGGCTTGCGGTAGTACCAGGACGGGTCGATGTTGGAGAGCGGATCGTCGCCCTGGCGGACTCGCTCTTTTTCGTGATAGGTGCCAAACGCAGCGCCGGCCGCGGCCCAGCAAACTGTGCCGAGCGCGCCTTCGTCGATCAGCTTCTTGATCTGCTGATTGTGCGGACGCAGCACTTCGCCCGGCGACGCGACGATCTTCAGGCCTTTTGCCCGGGCCAGCTCGATCATCTCGGTTGCCTCGGCGACGGTGGTCGACATCGTCTTGTTGAAATGAACGTGCTTGCCGGCCCGCAGCGCCGCGAGACCCTGCTGGTAGTGCAAGCCGATTGGCGAGGCGATCGACACCGCGTCGACGTCGCCGCGCCGGAGCAGATCCTCGAACTCGACGAACGCTTGCTCGATGCCAAACCGAGCCGCCGCGGCGTCGGCCCGGCCGGGCACCGGATCGCAGACCGCCGCCAGGCGCACCCGGTCCTGAACGTCGTCCTGACTCAAATGGGGCAAGATTCCGCGTACCGCGATACTCCCGGCGCCGACGACGCCGAGACGAAGCTGACTGGCCATGCTACCTCCTCGTTAGTGGGTGGGCTCTGTAATCGTGACTGCTTTTCCGGCACGGGGCTCAGCATTGGACACACGTCGATGGCGCGTGGAGGGAAATGATTGGGAGCGCCGCCTTCCAGGCGGCACCGGTCTGACCGTGCCGCCTGGAAGGCGGCGCTCCCAGCACTCACCCCATCACCGTCCCAGATCCGGATCCCACTGCACATTTTGCGAGCGGCGGACCCAGGTGTGCGCGGCGTCGAAGAAGGGTTGGTGGTCCCAGGGATGATATCTCCCCTGGAACAGCGCTTCTTTCAGGAAGCCGCGCAGGCGTTGACTCGCCTCGATCTCGGCCTGAAATTGAACGGGGTCCCAGCCGTCGAAGACGCGGGCCCGCAGGTGCTCGACCACGTCGGCGTAGGCCGGATCGTCGACGACGTTGTGCCACTCGTCCGGGTCTTTCGCCAGATCGTACAGCTGATCCGGGCGTTCGTGGGTGTAAATGAACTTGTAGTGATCCTTGACCAGGGCGCGAATCGTCCGGATCGTTCCCTCGCCGCTGTTCTCGACGATCGCTTCGTTTGACCAGTGCTCCGGCTGCTGGCCGGCCAGGAACGGCGCGATGCTTCGCCCGTCCAACTGGTGGGGAAGATCGCTCGGGATCGTGACCCCGGCCAGATCCAGCAACGTCGGGTAGAGGTCGACCAGCGAGACGTTTTCCTCGACCCGGTGGCCCTCAACGATGCCCGGGCCGGCGAAGAGCAGCGGCACCCGCGCCGACCACTCGCGGACGATTCGCTTGAACCACATGCCGTGCTCGCCGCACATGTCGCCGTGGTCGCTGGTAAAAATGACGATCGTATTGTCCAGCTGACCGAGCCGCTCGAGCTCGCCGACCAGGTGGCCGAGCTTGTCGTCGATGTAGCTGGTCGAGGCGTAGTAACCCCGGCGCGACTTGTAGACGTCCTCCGGGGTGACCCCGACCCGATCGATGCCGTGGTAGGTGATCGCCCAGGTGTCGGACGGATGGGGCTCATAACCAGCGGGCGGCGGGTCGGGCAGCTTGAAGTCGACCCCGGCGTAGCGGTCCCAGTATT
>DATLRG010000431.1:0-6188 GCA_035534795.1 Chloroflexota bacterium | reverse complement strand
AAGAGATTTGCGCAGCAAATCTCTTGCCGATTGACCCTTTCCCGACTCCCTCTATCCATCGATCTCGACGACGACGTATCGTCCATCCGTCGCCACCGGATACGTCTCGGCCAGGTACGGTCCTTTCACCCGCTCCGCCTCCGAAACGTCGTCTTCGGCCGTCAACACCGCCCCCGACTCGACGCTCACCCGGTAGCTCCGCGTCCGCAGGCGCCGCGGGTCGCACCACGACTGGCCGGTGCGAATGTCGAACTCCCAGCCGTGCCAGAGGCAGGTGAGAATCTCGCCCGGGCGGCCGTAACGGAGCTCACCGGGCACGGCCGCCTCCAGGCTACCCCAGAGCTTTCCTTCGCAGAGCGGTCCGCCCTGGTGGGGACAGCGGTTCCGCAGCGCGAAGAACTCCCCGTCCAGGTTGAAGATACCGATCGACAGACCGGCCACGTCGACAATTTTGCGGCCCCCCGGTGGAATCTCGTCCACCGACGCGACGACGTATCTCATCATCACGAGTGATTAGTGATGAGTGATGAGGGGATCCGACCCCTCATCACTCATCACTCGCCACACTCAGTCCTTTCCGAGTCCGTACAGCTTCGCGGCGTTCTCGTAGTAGATCTTCCGCTCGAGCTCCGGCGGGATCTGGACTGGGAACGCCTCGTCGGGGTCGTCGGCGTCCCAGTGCGGGTAGTCGCTGGCGAACATGAGATGATCGACCGCGTCGCCAAAGTGATCCAGGAGCTGGAGGAAGTGACGCGGACGGTGCGGCTCTTCCATCGGCTGGGTGCTCAGGTAGACGTGCTCGCGAATGTATTCGGAGGGGAGCCGCTTCAGGTGCGGCGCCTCGGCGTGCAGCAGCTTCCAGGAGCTGTCGAGCCGCCACATCAGCGACGGCAGCCAGCCGAAGCCATTTTCGACCGAGACGACGTTGAGTCCGGGGAAGCGCTCGAAGACGCCCTCGACGACCATGCTGATGATGTTCGCCTGCATCGCCTGCGCTGGCCCGACGTGCTCTTCGAGGTAAAAGGATGGCCAGCCGGCACCGGTGATCGGCTGACCATAGGACCCGAAGGCGTGCGACATCACCTGAAGATGATTCTCCGCGCAGGCCTCGTAAATCGGCCAGTACTTGCGGCGGCCCATCGGCTCGTGCGGCCGACCGGAGAACTGCACCTGGACGAAACGGCGGTCGCTGGCCCAATGACGAATCTCCGCGACGGCGGCCGGCGGGTCCTCGAACGGAATGGTCAGCGAGGCGTGCAAGCGCGGCTCGGGATCGAGCCACTCGGCCACCTGCCACTCGTTGACGGCGCGCGACAACACGGCGCTGAGCTCGAGGTTCTGCTGCCCGCCCGCACCGCTCAGCGGAATGAGAATCCCGTGGGCGACGTTGAACGGATCGAGATAATGGGCCCGGGTAAAGGCGACGTCTGAGCCGCTGCGCCGGCCCGAGGGCGGCCGCGCATCCTCGCGGTGGTCCATGAAGCGGGGATAGAAGCCGCCCGCCGGCGCGCGGGGGCCGAACGTTTCCACGTGCTGCCGCCAGCGCGCCGGCAAGTACGGCAGCAGGGCCTGCGCGTCGCCGTGCAGCTCGTTGTGCAGATCGCAGTCGATCAGCGCGGGTCTGGTCCGGTCCCGCATCTCCCACCGTGGCATCGTCGCGACCATGGTCCCTCCTTAACGAAGTGAAGAGTGATGAGTGATGAGGGGTACGAGGCCCCGGTCCCCTCATCACTCATCACTCTTCACTCTTCAGTGGCAAGCGATAGAACGCCCGCGCGTTCTCGACGGCGATCTTTCGGGCCAGCGGCTCCGGCAGGTGCGCGAGCAGGTCCTGCGCGGGATCAGCCACGTGCCGGTGCGGGTAGTCGGTGGCGTAGAGCAGCAGATCGTCTGAACCGAGCTGCTCGATAATCTGCACCAGGTGCCGCGGGTCCGACGGGGCGTCGAGTGGCTGGATCGTCAGGCGCACGTGCTCGCGGATGTAGGCCGACGGCGGGCGCTTGACCCAGGGCACCAGGCGGCGCAGGTTGCGCCATTCCTTGTCGAATCGCCACATGAACGACGGCAGCCAGGTGAAGCCGCCCTCGATCAAGGCGACCCGCAGCGTGGGGAATTGGTCGAAGACGCCCTCGCTGACGATACTGACGATCTGCGACTGGAACACCTGGGCCATGCCGGCGTACTCTTCCAGGTAGTAGCTGGGCCAGCCGGAGGGCGTTGGCGGATTTCCCGGCGCGCCGCCGAAGTGGATGCCCCCCACCAGATCGTGCCGCGCGATCGCCTCCCACAACGGATGAAAGAGTCGGCTACCATACGGAAGCTGCGAGCGTACCGGCAGAAAGACCTGCACGAACCCCGGGTGCTGGCCGACCCGATCGATCTCTCGCGCCGCGAGGGCAGGAAGCTGGCTCGGCACCACGATCGACGCGCGGAGGCGGGGCTCCTGGTCGAGCCACTCGGCGATCTGCCAGTCGTTGACAGCGCTGGCGAGCGCGATCGCCGCGTCGGGGTTGTGCAGGCTATCGATCGCGTAGGGGCAGTTCAGGATGCCGTACTCGACGCCGAGCGGATCGAGGACCTGCTCGCGGAGTAACGCCAGCTCCGAGCCGGCCACGCCGTCGTCCGCGGGCCGGCTGCCCGGCCGGGCGGTGGTCGGCGCGTTCTTCGGATACGACGTCTCACCCGCGCCCTTGAAGAGAGTCTGCGTGATGTGCTCGCGCCAGAGGGCGGGTAGGTACGGGAACAACGCCTGCACGTTCGGCACGTTGTTATGGAGATCGCAATCGATCAACAACCGCCGGGTCGGTCGATCGCCTGGGGTGGCAGCCGGCGCCTCGATCATCGCCATTCCTCTCAGCCCCCGCGGGCGCGGACGGACGCAAGCCCGCCAAGTCCAGTATACCCGCGGCCAGCGCGGTGTCAACGTGGGAAGCCCGCTAGCTCGCTAGTAATCACCACGCGGGACCACGTAGCCCGCCTGAGCCGCGGAGGTAATCGGGGCGAGCCATTGCTTCATCTTGGGGAAGACGCACGAGTCGATCACCGCGCGCACGGGCAGAAGGTCGCTCAGCGCCTCAGGTTCTGGCGGGCGCATGACTCTCCCACGGCTTCCTCCCGCGACTGTTCCTCAGCCACGGAGGGAATTCTCACCCCTGCGGCGTTTCACCTGGTAGGACGCGGCCAAAGCCAAGGTTCAGAATACGCTCTAACCCCCGCCCCCCAGTACGTCCACCGGCACGTCCAGGAGCACCCGGTCGTCGCCAGCGGTGGTCTTCAGCCGCTGGCCATTGCCCGAGTCGTAGAGGCCGATTTCCAGGCGATCGAAGCCCGGCTGGGTAGCGGGCTGCAGGACGAGGGTGTGGGGATCGACGATCGTTTCGCCGGGCGCCCAGGTCGTCGTCGGCCGCTGGCCGTTGTCGGGAATCGCGTCGTTCTGCGCCCGGACCTGGTCGTGGAGATCGAGGAGGTGCGTGAAGACGGTCCAGCCCTGGAGCACCGGCTTTTCCGCCTGCCAGTAGAGCGTCAAATGAATCGGCTGGCCGGGCCGAGCGCTGACGGGGTCCACGTCGTAGCCGAGCAGACGGATGCCATTCTGGAAGCTCACGGCGAGCGGATGAGAGATCGTGACTACCGTGGTCGCCGGGCGCGGCCGCGCCGTGATGGAGAGGTTGCCGATGGCAATCAGCGGCGACGCAGCGCCAGACGTGCGCAGCGGCTGATTGGCCGCAGCGTGGAGTCCCACGGTGAGGGTGACCGGGCCGGACGCGGTCCCCGCCGGAATCAACACGCGCTGACGATCGACGACGATGTCGCCGGGTTTCCAGTCGCGCGCCGGCCAGACGCCTCCAGTTGTCGACTGGCTGGACCGCGCGGCGATGGCGCCAGCGGGACTCGCCGCCTCGATCACCGTCGTCAGGTCGCTCGACGGGGTGCGCACCACCTGCCAGAAGAGCGTGACGGCGACGGAATCGCCATCCTGGACCGTGGCCGGTGCAATCGAGACGCCGACGAGTCGCACCGCTCCCCCGAATAGAACGTTCATCGCCCGCCCGAACCCGAGCGTCGACAGCGCGGGCGGCTGCTGAGGACGGATCACCGAGACCGGCGGGCTCTGCCAGAACGTCCCGGCCGATTGTCCGGCCTGGTCCGTCGCCGCCAGCCCCTGGCCGTTCGCGCGCTCGATGCCGGCCTGCAGCACGTATGACCCGCTCGGCACGTCCGCGGGGATGGGCAGTGGACGCCGGACGAGCAGCATTTGCCCCGGTCGCCACTCCGCGGCGGGGTAGACGTCCTCGTCGTACTGAGCCCAGGTCTGGCCGGTCGCGTCGACGAGGTGGACGAAGAATTTGACCGGCTCTGGCGGCGGCTGCTCGATCCGCCAGTACAACGTCGGCGCGATCGACAGGCCCGCTTGCACCGCCGGGGGGACCTCCGCGCCGGTCAGGCGCGCGATCCCGGCGACGTCGAGGTCGGGCGTCGACGCGCTCGACGGTGGGGACAGGGAGTCCGGCGTCAAGACGAAGGCCTCGACGGCGGGACCGTGGTCGGGCGCGAGCACGTCGGCGACGCGATCGGCCGCCGGGAGCCGCTGGTACCAGTCGCTATCGGTCGCGCTGCGGGGCAGGACGTAGAGGGTTGGGCCGGCACCGGGCGGCGGGAGGGGCAGCGCCGAACGCCCGTCGAACCAGTGCAGCCGCGCGAAGAGATCGCCGTCAAGGAACGATTCGGTCGGGTCGGCCCCGTAGCGCGAGGCGACGTAGGTCGCGGCGTAGCGCGGCGACTGCGCGCGGATGACCTGGGCCGCGGCGGTCACGTCCCCTTCGAGGGCAAGGTAGGCCGCCGGGCTGGGCGCCCAGACCGCGAAGTACTGGTAGGTGGCGAGGGCCCCGGCGAGCAACGGCCAACCGTAGAGCAGCAGCGCGACGCGGCGGATCAGGGCAGCCGGCCTCTTCTGCCCGAGCCGAACGACGAGATCCAGGCCCCGCGCGGCGAAAAGCACGGCTGCCGGCGCCGCGCCCAGCGTGCGCATGAACTGCGGCGCGTCGACCGAAAGGAAGCCCGGCACCAGCAGGCATCCCCACCAGATCAGGCAGAGGCGGTTGGCGCGGTCGCGCCAGCGCCAGACGGCGAGCGCCAGTCCGAGGAGAAAGAGCGTGGCGCTGGCAGGATCGAAAACCGGGCGATTGGCGAGGTTGTACTTCCAATCGGCGTCGCCGTGCCAGACGAACATCCCCAGCGTGCGCGCGGTGCTCGACGCGAGGGCGGTCAGCGGCGACGCGCCGGCTGCCCGCACGTTCCAGACCGCGACCTCGTCGGCCCGGCCGAGAAAGTCCGAGGGTGTGTGGAGGAAGTGGAGCGCCAGCGGCACGGTGGCGACGACCGCGGCGACCACGACGACGGCGCCCAGAAGGACTAAACGCCTGCTGCTCAGCGCTCGGATCGTCAGCCCGGCGAGCTCGACGAAGCCGATCGCGACCAGCGCCAGGATGAAGCAGCGACTCGACGGGTAGGTATAGAGCTGAAGGCCGGCCAGCGCACCGCCGAGAACGGCCAGGCCGAACGAGCGGCGCCGGAAGGCGTGCCAGAGCGCGAGCAGCGCCAGCGTATCGAGCAGGGGGACCAGGATCGTTCGCTCGCCCAGCCGGCTGACGTGCAGGTGCCAGTAGAGGCCGGCGAGGAAGGCCGACGCGAGGATGCCCGCGCGGCGGTTGTAGAGCGCAGCACCCAGGAAGGCCACGGCGACGATGGTGGCCGCGCCGGCGAGGGCCCCGGCCAGCCGCAGCGCGACGATGCCGGGCCCGATCACCGCGCTGACCGCGGCGATCAGGTACATAAACAGCGCCTCGCGGCCGGCGTAGCTCGAGAAGAAGACCGGCCGCGCCTGACCGGTGAGGACCTGCAGCGCGAGCAGTCCGTTCGCCGCCTGATCGAAGTGCAGGCCCGGCGGAATCTGGTCCAAGTCGATCACGCGCACGGCCAGCCCGAGCAATCCGATCACCGCGATCAGCGCGAGGTAGATCGGAGTCGGCGGGTCCGCGCGGCAAGAATCAGGCTGGCGCTTTGGCAATCGCTGCATCATGGACAGGTACAATCGTAATCGGTCGCGACGCCGCCGTAAACGATCCGGTGTTGTGAAGTGTGACGACGGTATCACGCGGATTCGCGGGATCCTCGCCCGCGCGGCCTCA
>DATLRG010000430.1:0-3198 GCA_035534795.1 Chloroflexota bacterium | reverse complement strand
TGCGATGCACAGCAGGCTCATCCAAGGTACGTCTCACCCTGGACCAACTTTAGTAGAGATACACGGATTGTAGCCGGTCGACCGATTCGGCGCAAACGCGGATACTTTAAGCTGTGGTGGCTTTCCCTTCCGTCGCCCTGGCCCACGCTCGCAGGAGGTCGGCGGCCATGGCATCGCGGGCGGTCTCGTAGTCGGGACCGCGCCGGCGCAGCAGGTAGGAGGGATGGTAGGTCGCGGCGAGGAGCGACTCGTCGGGACCAGGAAACCACCGTCCGCGCTCGAGGCCGATCCGGAAGTCCGGGTGGATCAGCGCCGACGCCGCGGTTGCGCCCAGGCAAAGAATGACCCGGGGACGCACGATGCGAATCTCGCCCCGCAGGATGCCGATATGCGCGGCGACCTCCCCGGATCTGGGCGGCCGATTGTCCTTGTTCCGGCAGGTCTCGACGAAGGGACGGATTTTGACCAGATTCGTGATCCAGAGTTCGGTGCGAGAAATACCGACGCGGTCCAGGAGTCGGTCGAGGACCTTGCCGGCCGGCCCTTGAAACGGGCGACCGGTCCGTACCTCCTCTTTCCCCGGCGCCTCGCCCACCAGCATCAGCGCGGCGTCGAGGTCTCCCTCGCCAAAGACCTCGATACCCTGCCGAAACGCCTCTCGTTCCAGCGCCGACATCGCTTTTCGCCTGGCTACCTGTAGCATGTCGCCCCCGACACCCGGTGACACGGCAGAAAATACGCCACGATCTCGGCCGGTGGTATAATTGCTGGGCATGAGTGCTTCACGGCAAATTCCTCGTCGCTCCAATCCGCTGATCCGCGGCAGCCGGCCGCGGCGCCGGGAGGACAGTTTCCTCAACTCGGTCGCCATCGGCTTCCTCGGTTTCATGCTTGTCACTACCTTCGTCGTCAGCGCCGTGCTGCTCGCGGTCTTCGGCTTTGGCGTCGCCAGTGAGATGTACAGCTACGCCACGCGCGACCTGCCACCGGTCGACGAGGTCTTTTCCAAGAGCGTCTTCCAATCGACCATGATCTACGATCGGAAGGGGCGGCTGCTCTATGAGATGTTCGATCCGCAGGGCGGGCGGCGAACGCTGGTCACCCTGCAAGACATTCCTCAGTCGCTCACCGATGCGACCGTCTCGACCGAAGATGGCAGCTTCTACACCAACCCCGGCGTCGATCCGGTCGCGATCGTCCGCGCCTCGTTCGAGGACGCCGTGCATCGTCAGGTGGTGTCTGGCGCCAGCACGATTACCCAGCAGCTGGTGCGCAACGTGCTGATGACGCCCGCGGAGCGTCAATCGCAGTCGCTCAGCCGCAAGATCGAAGAGGCGATCCTGGCTTTCCGTGTCTCGCAGAGCTACAGCAAAGATGAGATCCTCCAGCGCTACCTGAACGAGATCTGGTACGGGAACCTGGCGTACGGCGTCGAGGCGGCGAGCGAGACCTACTTCAACAAGCCGGTCCAGCAGTTGTCGCTCGCCGAATCCGCGCTGATCGCGGGTCTGCCGCAGGGGCCGTCGCTCTACGATCCGTACCAGCACCCCAAAGCCGCGAAGGCCCGCCAGCTCGTGGTGCTCCAGTTGATGGTCAAGCACGGCTACATCACCCAGGCTCAGGCCGACCTTGCCGCCGCGGAGCCGCTCCACTACCACGCCGCGCCGACGGTATTCGAGGCGCCGCACTTCGTGATGTACGTGCGGAGCTTGCTCGAGGACCGCTATACGCGGCAGCAGCTCTACGAGGGTGGCCTGCGCGTCTACACCTCGCTCGACCTCGACGAGCAGCACCAGGCCGAAACGATCGTGGCAAACCGCCTCGCGACGATCAAGGCGGATAACGCCAACAACGCGGCCGTGGTGGTCCTGGACCCGAAGACGGGCGAGATCCTGGCGATGGTCGGCAGCGCCAACTTCGACGACGATGCCATCCAGGGGCAGATCAACATGGCGCTCACCGCGCGCCAGCCTGGCTCGACCCTCAAGCCTTTCAACTACCTTTACGCTTTCGAGCACCGGCTGGCGACGCCGACGACGATCCTGATGGACTCGCCGGTCAAATACTCGATGGGGGCCGGCCTGCCACCGTACGAGCCGCACGACGCGGACCTCCAGTTCCGCGGCCCGGTGACCGTGCGCCGAGCGCTGGCGAACTCACTGAACGTCCCTGCGGTCGAGATGCTGAACCTGGAAGGGATCCCGGAGCTGCTGCAAACCCTTCACCTTTTTGGGATCACCACCCTGCTGCAACCGCCCGGCTACTACGGGCTCTCCTTGACGCTGGGAAGCGGGCCGGTGCGGTTGTTGGATCTCACCTTCGCCTATGCCACGCTCGCGAACGGTGGCGTGCAGGTGGGCGAGCCGGTGACGAATCCTCAGCCAGGTCAGAGCGCGCTCGAGCCCGTGGCGATCCTCAAAGTGACCGACGCCAAAGGCAAAGTCCTCTACAACTACCATCCGCCCACGGGCATTCGCCAGGCGAGCCCGCAGGCGACCTGGCTGATTACCGACATTCTCGCCGACGACGCCGCGCGCGCCGAAACCTTCGGCGCGCACTCGTACCTGGAGCTGGATCGCCCGGCCGCGGTCAAGACCGGTACCACCGAGCAGTTTCAGGACTCCTGGACGATGGGCTACACGCCGCAGCTCGTCGTCGGAGTCTGGGTGGGCAACGCCAACGACCAGCCGATGAAGAACGTTTTCGGCGCGCGGGGAGCCGGTTTGATCTGGCACGAGTTCATGGAGACGGCATTGAAAGGCCAGCCCGTGCTCCAGTTCAACCGCCCGTCTGGTCTCGTGCGCGCCAGCGTCGACGCCGAGACCGGTCTGCGTCCGGTGCCCGGGCGTCCGTCGATCACCGATTGGTTCATCGCGGGGACGTTGCCGACCGAATCGGCGCCGGTGCCAACGCCGACGCCGCTACCGCCGACGCCAGTCCCGACGGCAACGCCAATTCCGCCGACGTCGACGCCGGTGCGTGTCCCGGAGCGGGCAACGCCAATCTCCGCGCCGAGCAATCCGAACGTGGTCGTCGTGCCGAATCTGGTGGGCATGTCCGAGGTGGACGCGCAGCGGGTGATCAACCAGTCCGGCTTGGCGACGTCCTACGCGAACTACCAAACAGCCAACGACGTCCCGGACCGCAGCTTCTTCCTCTCGGTCCCGTCCGGTGCGGTCCTCAGCCAGCTTCCCCAGG
>DATLRG010000429.1:0-5481 GCA_035534795.1 Chloroflexota bacterium | reverse complement strand
GACAGGAACTGCGCGATGAGATACCCATGGGCGCCGTGAATCTCGATCGCATCGAATCCGGCGTCGCGCGCTCTGCGCGCAGCCGCCACGAAATCCGCTTCCATCTGTTGGATCTCGGCAACGGACATCTCGCGGGGAAGTTGCTTGGTCGACGGGTCGGGAATCGGCGACGGGGCAATCGGCTGGATGCCGGTGACGGTGGAGGTCGTTTGGCGACCGGCGTGGAAGAGCTGGATGGCGATCTTAGCGCCCTCGGCGTGAACCGCCTCGACCAGCGACCGGAGGCCTGGCACCAGGTCGTCGCGGTGAATCCCAAGCTGGTTGACGAAGCCGCGCCCATCAGACCGCACATACGAGGCCTCGACGATGATCAGGCCGACGCCGCCGCGAGCGCGAGTCGCCAAATATTCCACGAGACGATCGGTGACCTGCCCGTCTTCGGTCGCGTAGTTCGTCACCATTGGCGCCATCACCAGGCGATTGGGCAGGTTCAAGGTGCCAATGGCGATCGGCTGAAACAGGTGTGTGAACGCGTCCACTACTCGTCCCCCTCATGGCCCCAACATTGCGTGTGCGAGAAAGCTGACGCCCGAATTGGCTGGCGTCGCTCGCGGTGCCTCGTTGAGGTGGATCCGGGTGAGCGCGTCCAGGCCAGCACCCGCGCGTCTGGCAAGAACGATACCCAATTCGACGCCGCGACAGCTCTTCCTTGAGAGAAAGCACGGTCCATTGAAAGGGGCGACGAATGGCACGACCATCTCAGCAAGTGGCCTTTTTCGAAGTCAAGCCATGGGAGCAGGAAGATCTACAATCCCATCTCGCCGACCTTGCTCTGCGATTCTTCCCGGGCATCCTGGACGAGCAGGCTGCTTCCCAGGTGTCTGAGGTGCCGATCATCTCGGTCTTCATCCGATCGCACCTCACCCGTGCCGTTCTCGATCGCCTCCCCAATCTCCGCTTCATCGCCACGCGGTCGACCGGGTACGATCACATCGACCTGATGGCGGCGCGAGAGCGCGGGATCGTGGTGAGCAACGTGCCACACTACGGGGCGAATACGGTGGCGGAGTATACGTTCGGATTGATCTTATGCCTCGCCCGAAAGATCATTCAGGCAAACCAGCGCGCTCTCCGTGGCGAAGTGTCCCTGGAGGGGCTGGAGGGGTTCGACCTGTACGGAAAGACGCTCGGGGTGGTCGGAACCGGCAGCATTGGCATGCACGTGGTTCGAATCGCTCGCGGCTTCGGAATGGACGTGCTGGCCTACGACGTCAAGCCTCAGCCGCTGCTCGCCGAGGTGCCTGGCTTCGCCTTCACGTCTCTCGACGATCTTCTCCGACGCTCCGATATCGTGACGCTTCACGCCCCGTCGACGCCGCAGACCCATCACCTCATGAATCGAAAGCGATTCGCGCTCATGAAGCGCGGCTCCCTGGTGATCAACACGGCGCGCGGTGAGATCATCGACACGGCTGCGCTGCTCTGGGCTCTGGACGATGGTATCCTCGCCGGCGCCGGTCTCGACGTCGTCGAAGGTGAGGATCTGGTCGCCGAGGAGGAGCGCCTCCTGGTCGCGCCGGGAACTGAAGACAAGCTCCGGACGCTGCTGTGTCACCACGCGCTCCTGCGCCGCGAGAACGTGGTGATAACTCCGCACGCCGCCTTCTACAGCCACGAGGCGATGCAGCGAATCCTCGACACGACTGTTTCCAACATCCACGGCTTCCTCGCCGGCCAGTTGCAGAACGTGGTGAGTGGCGCTCGCGCCACGGCGGTCGCTTGATCCTCTTCGAGCACGGCCACCTCGCGCGGATGAGTGCGCCGTCTCGGCCATGGCGATCACGTCTCGGAGCGCGGCCCCCAGGGCGGGTAGTCGATCCCGGCCAGGCGATTGATGACGAAGGCCTGGCCGGTGAGGAGAACGACCGCGACCATCAGGATGCCGAGCTCCCAGGGCTGGCGCAGCAGCCCGAGCGAGACGATCAAGGTGGTCGCGCCGGCCGGCGGGTGGGGGACACGCAGCAGCACCATGAAAAAGCTGGTCGCGGCGAGCGAGAGCGCGGCTGCCCCGACCCGCGGCCAATCGACGCCTGCCGACAGGGCCGGCGGCGCGGCGGTCAGCCCGAAGATCAGCAGGCTCAACCAGCCCGCGAGCGCGCCGATGAGGTGCCCGACGATCGTGTTCCGGGGCGAGGCCGGCGGCGCGGTGGGGGTGTAGAAGAGCAGGAACGCCGTTGGCCCAAGCGACGGGAAGATGAACGGGGCGCGGGTGACCAGCGCGACAGCCGCCATCAGCGCGATGCTGAGAAACCCGTTGATCAGGCTGAAGGTGGCCATCACCACGGTCGAGCTGTGGTAACGGGTCAGCTCGGTGAGCTGGAAGCGGTGGAAGAGTCCGAGCAGGATGTCGGAGATTTCCCCGCCGATCGGGTGCCGGCGGTCGATGACGAAGCGGGCACTCCGCCGGTGCGTCCCGTCCGACCGTGGATCCCGGTCCATCAAGCCACTGGCCCGCGCGGTGCGTCGGCGCGGACGACTGTCGTCGCCCGTCGACCCGTCAGTCCGGGCGGAAGATCGCGGCCCGGAACGCGGTAGTACGCCACGCCAGCACAGGGACGGCACAGGATGGTGCCATCGCGGACGACTTCCCGCCCGTTCATCACGTCCTCACCACACCGGTCACAGGGCACGCGCAGCCCCGGCTGGCTGACGATCGTCGCCACCGGCGTGGTCAGGATCACCTCCTGCCAGGTCAGCAGGTCGTCGTCGGACATGCGCTGGTAGCCCAGAAGCTGGGCGTGCCAGCGGTCGGTCGCCTCCGGTGCATCAACCACGGCGCGGTCGCGGGCGCGCGGCCGGGGCGCGAGGCGCAGGGCCCGCTCGGTCCGGGTGTCGACGAACGTCGCCGCGACCTTCCCGACGTCCTCGACACGCAGCGTGCGCTTGCCGACCCAGCAGCCGGTCGCCACGGAGATGCCGTCGGCGGCGCAGCCATCGGTCTCGACGATGACGAGCATCCGCCGGTCGGTCCGGGGGACCTCGAGACCGAGCAGCGTGCCGGCGAGCAATCCCATGCGGACGCCGAGGACCTGGCGCGGGCAGAGGTGGGTGTGGAGGGCAGCGCTTCGCGCCAGGAGGTCCGCGAGGGTCATTGGGCGGTCGTCCCGTGGATGCGCGGCCGGCGGTGGAGGAGCCAGAGCATGCCCAGGCCGCCCAGGAAGATCAGGCCGGAGACGACGGCGAGCCGCCAGACCTCGCCGCCCTGGCCGGCGAGATAGCGGTCCAGCGCGACGGTCAGCAGCCAGAGCTGGCCGGCCATCAGCAGCAGCCCGATCGCCAGCGCCGCGGTGACCAGGGGTCCCTGCCCGACCGGTGGCGGCTCGGTGGACGGCCGGGCCGTCCGGTCCCAGCGATCGGCGGTGGGCGCGGGCATCTCGGGCCTCATGCCAGCCACCCCGCTGCGTAGAGGAGATCGCCCTGCCGCCGCAACAGGATGCGCGGGAGGCGCCGGCGCGGCGGTCCCGCGATCGGATCGCCGGTCGTCGGATCGAAGACGCCCTCGTGGCAGGGACAGAAGAGCCGCGCGTCCTCGGGCTGATAATACACCGCGCAGGAGAGGTGGGTACACTTCTGGCTGTAGGCGACGAACTGCCCGCCCGGCAGGTGCAGCAGCATCGCCTGGTCCTCCGGGCCCGGGTAGGTAAAGTAGAACGCCTGGCCGGGCGGCACCTGTCCCACGCGCGCGATCGGCACCGTCGGAGCCGGACGCGGCGTCTCGACCAGGCCGAGCACCGTCAGGATGGCCGTCGCCGAGAAAAGCGCGCCCGAGGTGTAGACCGCGAAGTGGAGCAGCTCGCGGCGCGAGACGAGGTCGTCGACGTCCCAGTGGTAGGGGAACTCGGCGCCCCAGTGCTTGATCTGGCCCTCCGGTGGCTCGGGCACGGGGGGCGTGCGGAACGGCTGCCTCGCCTGGCTCACAGCACCCATGCCTCCTCGCGCGCCGGACGCCCGGTCGTGGCCCGCGCTTCCTCCAGGAGGGCCACCAGATCCAGCGTCGGCTCGCCCTCCGGCAGGACGAAGTAGTTGCGGGTCCGCACTTCCTGGTTGCCGAAGACGGTCCGATTCACCGCGTGCCCCTTGCGCTGGTTGACGAACTCCTCGTAGGTGCCATACCAGATCGCCTGGGTCGGGCAGGCCTGGGTACACCAGGGCTGCAAGCCCTGCGCGGTCCGATCGTAGCAGAGGTTGCACTTTTTCATCAGGCGCGCCTCGACGTCGAACTTGGGCACGCCAAAGGGGCACGCGTAGACGCAGTTGCGACAGCCGATGCAGCGCGAGGGCTCCGCCTGCTGGACGATGCCCTCCGGCGTGATCAGGATCGCCATCACCGGACAGACCTGGGCGCATGGCGCGATCGGGTCGGCGCAGTGCATGCACAGCGTCGGCTGGGTCGCCACGCTCGTCGCGCGCCCGATGAAGTCGACCATGATCATGCTCTCGCCCTTGTGGGAGTCGCACTCGCGACAGGCCGCCTCGCAGGCGCGGCAGCCGATACAGCGCGAGGGATCGGTGAAAATCGTCTTGATCGCCAAGAGGTCCTCCTTGCTGGTCCTCTCGCCAGCCAACAGAGCGGTGAGCAACATGGCTGAGCCGCCGAGCGGGCGTTCTGCTCCCTCTCCCTCTGGGAGAGGGCGGGGGTGAGGGTCTGGACACCGTGCTCGAAGGTGGAAGCCGGACCCTCACCCTAACCCTCTCCAAGAGGGAGAGGGAACTGTCTGGCCGCCGGCGCCAGCAGGCACCCTCAGTGCCCTCCCGCTTCCTCCGACGGCGGCACACTGGTCCTGACCACGGTGTATGGGAACATCGCCGGCGCGTTGGCGGGGGTCAGGTTCTCCCGCGGCGGCGCGGGGTGCGCGGGGGGCGCCACCTCGAGCCGCTCGATCGTCGCCGCGCAGACCTTGAACTCGGGAATCTTCACCGCCGGCTCGACCGCGGGATTGGTCAGCTGGTTGACTGAATGTCGGTGGCCATAATGGAACGGGATGAAGAGCACGTCCGGTCGGATCGACTCGGTGACCAGCGCCTTCAGCTCCATCGACCCACGCGGGGTCCGCACCCGCACGATCTCTTGATTCTGGATGCCCAGCCGCCGCGCGGCGAGCGGGTGAATCTCGACCCACGGCTCCGGGGCCTGGCTGTTCAGGAAGCCAAGGCGGCGCGTCTGGTTCCCGCTGAGGTACTGGTAGACGACCCGCCCGCTGGTCAGGTAGAAGGGGTAATCGCCGCCCGGGTCCTCGGCCGGCGGCTCGAAGACAATTGGGAACATGCGCGCCTTCCCGTCGGGGTGGCCGAAGCGCTCGGTGAAGAGGCGGGGTGTCCCCGGCGACTCCAGCGTCGGGCAGGGCCAGAAGACGCCATCCTGGGCGTCGATCTTCTCCCAGGTGATGCCGTAGTAGTCCGCGACGCCGCCCCGGGAGGCGA
>DATLRG010000428.1:0-10600 GCA_035534795.1 Chloroflexota bacterium | reverse complement strand
TCCACCGCTCCCCCGCGACACTATGAGCGCGATTGCCAGCCCAGGCCGCCGGCCTCAAGTGCTTCGTCGGCTGCGATGGACGGCCTTGATCGTCGAGGTGATCCAGAAGACGCTCCAGGCGGCAAGGAGCATGCCAGACAGCACGATCCGCGTCACGTCGACGATCGGTTTCACCCGGACCTTTTCGGGCGAAACCTCGATCACGGCAACCGGCCTTGCCGAAAGCCTCCCACCCCCGCCGCCGCCTCTGCTGGCCTGCTCTGCAGCGGCTTCGCCCGTCTCCGGGAGCGTCCGCTTCCCACCGAATCCGAGACCGAACCCACCACCAACCCGGGCGACCGGCACGATCGTCCGGTCGCCGACTTTGATCGGCTCGCCGAAGGCCATTCTGGCGCTGGCGGAGGTTGGGGTCGTCTCGATCTGGCTGAGTAGCTTCTCGACGTCCATGCTCATGCTGACCTCCTCGGGACGTGTTATCCAGCGATCCTTGATGCAAACTCCGGGACTCCACGAATTCCCAGGCGCACGCGGAACAGCGCGCCCGCGCCCGGGCCGTTTTCCTCTTTTTTGTCGCCGCCTGCCGTGGTGACGTAGAGGTCGGAGTAATCCGGACCACCGAACGTCGGGCAGGAGACTTTCTTCGCCGGGAAGTGGACCCGCCGTTCCTCGGTGCCATCGGGAGCATAGCGGACCAGGCAGCCGCCATCCCAGCGCGCCGACCAGACGTACCCCTCCGCGTCGACCGTCATCCCGTCCGGCCGGCCTTCCGCGGGGTCCTCCGGCGTGTGGACGAAGACACGCTGGTTGGTGATGGCGCCGGTCTCGCGATGGTAGTCGAAGAGGTAAATCTCGCGCTTTGGCGTGTCGGTGTAGTAGATCTGCTGGCGGTCCGGCGTGAACCCGAGGCCGTTGGACGTGCCGATCCCATCCAGGAGCGTGGTGATCCGACCGTCGCGTTCGAGGCGGTAGAGGCGGCCGAGGTGTTCGGGGGAGCGCATCGTGCCGCAAAAGACCCGCCCGGCGGGATCGGCGATCACGTCGTTGAAGCGGGTGTTGCGCTCGTCGGGAAGCTCGTCGATCACCGTCGTCAGCACGCCCTGGCGCCAGATCTTCACAGCGCCGCGCGCCATGAACAGGAGGAGCGCCCCATCGCTCTGGATGGTGAATCCGCCGATTGGCTCGCCCTCGTAGACCTGCTCGTGGGTGCCGGCGGCGGGATCGTAGCGGAAGATTCGTCCCAGGGGAATGTCGAGCCAATACAGGCGCTGCTCGCCGGCGTGCCAGAGCGGGCCTTCGCCGGTGACGCAGTGATAATCCGCGATCAGTTCAGGCTCCACGTCATCCTTCCTTTCAGCGTTCTCACGCTGCGACTCTACACGAAAAAGCCTCGGGAGAACAAATTGCCCGCGCGGCAGCAAATTTCTGATGGCATGTCGGGTAATAATTCTCTACCGATCGGGTGAGCTACTGGTTAGTCTATCTAACGTAAAGCCATGGTCAGGGCTCCCTTGAACTGCTTGATGTGCGAAGCACATCAAGCAGTTCAAGGGAGCCCTGACCATGGAGTACCTCCAAGGACGGTTTTGCCGTGGGGTTGGACACGATCTGCCGTGGAAACCGCGGTCTGCCGCCGCGCGGTGTAGCGCCGTTTCCACCGCGGATCGCGTTTGAAGTACCGGTGAGAACAAAGTACCGCTGCTCCTGAGACGATTGGCTGTACCGAATCGGGCAGAATGCGCTATGATAGAGATCGTAGATGCGACTGGACGGAGGCTGGGTCCGGTGGCTGAGCAACCTGCGCTGGGACGAGCGACCGACTGCCCATGCACCGCGCCAGAGACGCAGGAAATCTACCGGGCGACGGCCGACCGCACCGCTCAGTTGATCGCGGAGCAGGGTCGGCTGTTGCAAGAAGTCGCGCGCGCGGCGCTCTCAGCCGATCGGCACATCTTGAGCGAGGTGCCGGGGACACTCTGGCCGCTCGTGGTCGTTCGGTCCTGCGTCTCGGCGGGAGGAAACTGGCACCAGGCGCTCTGGCCAGCCGTCGCACTGGAAGTCGCCATGACCGCCGCGGACGTTTTCGACGAGGTCACCGACGGAGACAACGGCGACGCGATCGCGCGATTCGGTAGCGGAGTCGTTCTGACCACGGCGATCGGCTTGCTGACGCTGGCGGGGTCGACGGTCTTACGGGCGGTGGAAGATGGTTGCGATGCGCTGGTCTGCCTGCGGCTTGGCAAGCTGATCGGAGACGGTATCGCGGCCGCGGCCGAAGGCCAGGCCCGGAGTGTCGCCCAGAACATGCCGGTGACGGACGTGGCAGACGCGTATGAGTTGGCGGCGGGGAAGAGCGGACCGCTCGGCGAGCTGGCCGCGCGGCTCGGCGCGACGGTCGCGACGTCCGATCCGGCGGTGTTGGACCTCTATGGCAGCTTCGGCTGGCACCTGGGTGTCTGTGGGCAGCTCGTCAACGACGCTCAAGACGTCCTGCCGCGTGGCTCGATGAAGAAACAAGACGTGCGGGATGGTTGTCCGACCGTCCCGTTGGTTTTCACGCAGTCGCAAGGCGCGCCGCGCGGTCTGGATGCGGCGACGCTGATCGCCTGGGAAGAGGCGGAACGCCGACGGATTGCCGACGAAGGGGGAGTCCTCGTGACCGAAGTCCTCGCGATTGCCGATCAGCTTCGTGCTGAGCAGGCGCTGGACGCGCTCGACGCGCTGGGTCACGCGACGTGGGGACTTCGCGAGCTCGTCGTCAGATCCGATCACTCCGTGTGTTGAGGCGCCGGCGCGCTCGCGGTCGTAGCGGGGCGAGCCGGTGTTGGGCACAAGAAAGAAATCAAGGAGAATAACCGGTGAGTAAAGTTCTGACAAAGCATCTGGTCGAGACCAACGTCATCGTCAACGCGGTGCAGCGGATCCGCGACGACGCGAGCATCGTCCAGGAGGCGCGGCGCAGCCTGGCGGGAGCGCTGGACCTCCTCGGGCTGCACGGGACCGCGCGGGAGGCGGTCCGGCCGGTGCTGACCGCGTCGATGTCGACCAACGCCGGCACGCAGTTGGCGACCCCGCAGTCGTTCTGGATCTCATAGTTGCCATGATCCGGGCGTTCCTCAGTCGATGGGGGGCAGCTTTTGCCGGCGGTCGGGCGGTGGCGAGCGCCGGCGTCGTGGTTTGGGCGGTGGCGCTCGCCACCGCTTCGTTCGGCTGTGTCGCGGGGGGGGCCAGGTGGGGCCTGGAACTCGGTTTGACGGACAGCACGGTGGTGGTGAGCGCTGTTCGCGCCAACGGTCTCGCATGGGACGCGGGGATTCGGCGCGGCGATCGAGTCATCCAGGTGAACGGACAGGACGCCCGGATTTTCGTCGGAGATGACCTCAACAGAGTCGCTCGAG
Organism: Chloroflexota bacterium; assembly: GCA_035534795.1. Classification (GTDB taxonomy): domain Bacteria; phylum Chloroflexota; class UBA6077; order FW602-bin22; family CADDYW01; genus JAJPKB01. The sequence goes on along the minus strand of DATLRG010000428.1, from coordinate 7,205 downwards.
TTGTGATACTCGATCGGGATGGTGATCGACGCCCGATTACGGTGCCAGCTTTTCCGTTCGAGGTGGTTGTTGCGATCCTTTCTGTATCCCTTCTGTTTGTCGGCCTGGTTGCCGTGGTCCATCGATGGGCGGTTGATGAGTACCTTGGGCTAGCATTTCTGATCTTCGGGTCGGCCGTCGCCACGGCGCTCCTGGCGATCCCTGCTGCGGCAATGGGCTATGAGTGGGCGTACTTCTTATCAGCGTCGTCCGCGGTCGTTGCCGCCGCGTCCTTCACGATCCTATTTCTGATCTTTCCCCACTGCCTCGTTGGTGCGCGGTGGGCGATAGCGCTGATAATCGCCATCGCGCTCGGCATGGTGGGTCTGATCGCCGCATTTTCGCTCGCGGGTGCCGCATTTCCACCGGCCCTCGATGAAATTCTGTGGCTCTGGGTCGCGGTCGATCTGGTGGGTGGACTGATCATTCTGATCCTCCGCGCGCGAAATCCAGAGGACCGCCGCCTGCTCGCGCCGATCATCGTCGGGACGGCGGCCGGCATCGCCCCGCTGATCCTCCTCGATGCCGTTCCCTTCGTCATCAGCCACGTGCTAATCGTCCCGGTCGAGTTCGCTGCCCTTGGCTTAGTTGGCATTCCGATTGGTTTTACCTATGCGATCCTCCGCCACCGCCTCTTCGCGCTCGACGCGCTGGTGCGGCAGCTCTTGTTGCGCTTCCTCGACGTGGCGACCCTGGTTGCCATGTTCGTTCTCATCTGGGCGCCGCTGCGACGCGCTGGTGTCGACGACCTGGTCGCGGAGGCCATCGCGCTCATTCTGGTCGCGGTGGTTACCCCCTCCCTGGCTGCTCGCTTGCGCGACACGGTCGATCGGTCACTCTACAACTCGGTCTTTCAAGCCCAGCGCCGAACGTCCTTCCGCGAGCAGGATACGGTTCAGGACCTGGCGACGGCGGTCACCCGCCAGGTGCGGGAGCTGGTCCCGGTGCAATGGGCCGCCTTCATCGGTCGCACCGTGGTGCCGGCAGAAACGACCGATACCACGCGGGACGAGGATGCATCGCCCGCCGTTCTGGTCGCCATCGACGGCGACGCTCCACGACAACAACTCCGCGGACGCTGGGTAAGGGACCAACTGGTCTGGCTTGACGGCGCACCGGACCGCGCGGTGATGCCCGTCGTCAGCGGGACCAGAACGCTCGCGGCGTTGGTCGTGGGGCCTCGGCTGAACAACACACCGCTGAATCGCCTGGATTCCGAGACAATTCGCATCCTGGTCACGCACGCCGCCGCGCCAATCGAGGCAGCGCTCCTCCGCGAGCAAGCGGAGGATGAGTACCGGTTTCGAGAGGGCCTGTCACGGTTCGCTCGCGAGCTCGCCGCGGCCGGCTCCGTCGAACAGGTCTTGCAGACGACGGTGTGCCAGGTGAATCAGCTCTTGAAGTCCGGCCCCGGTTTGATCTGGCTGCGCGACCCCCTGGGCAGGCTCAACCTCACCGCGACGGACGGACCCGGCGCGGACCGCTTCGCCGGCAGTTGGGACACGACGCCCTGGGCCCCGGGTGAGCCGGGTGGAAGGCAGCGATCGGGGGTATCCGCGGTGGCGCGGGAACGGCCTGATCCGCGCCAGCTGGGCGAAGCGATCTCGAGGATTGCCTATCGCCTTGGCGACGTGGGGACGGCGGTCGCGATCGGCGTGGCCATTCGCGCCGGCGTCGCCCACCCCTTCAGTCCGGAGGACGAGTGGCGCGCCGGTGAGATCGTCGAGCACGCCGACGGTGCGTTCCGGCGCGCGCACGCCATTGCTCAGGCAGCGGAGGCCGAAACGTTGCGGCAGATCACGAAAGTCCGCGGCGAGTTCCTCGACGTCGTGTCCCACGATCTGCAGAACCCCTTGACGGTCATCCGCGGGTTTGCCGAGCTGCTCGAGATGCACCTCGGCGACGTGAACGACGACTTCATCACGAGTTCGATCGCGTCGATCGTCGAGGCGACCAATACGTCCAAGCGCTTGATCGACGATCTTCTGACCTCGGCACGGATCGAGGGCGGGCGCCTGGCGCTGAACCGGGAGATCGTCGACGTGAGAGGTTTCCTGACGCGGCTTGCCACGATCTATCGGGTCCTGCCGGATGGCGACCGGATCCACGTGGAGGCCGGCGACGGGGTGATCGTGATGGCGGACGCGGCTCGGCTCGAGCAAATGGTGGGAAACCTGGTCACGAACGCGTTGCGGTACGCCGATGCCGGTCCGGTGACGCTCAGGGCGCGACGTCTCTCGGCAGACGAAGCCTGCATCGAAGTCAGCGATCTTGGGAAGGGGGTCTCCGCGGAGGACCAGCCGAAAATCTGGGACCGCTTCTACCGCACCGCCTCCGGCGAGCTGCGGGCGAGCCGAGGGGCCGGCGTTGGGCTGTCGGTCGTTCGCACGCTGGCCGATCTCCACGGGGGACGTGCCGAGCTCGAAAGCACGGTCGGCCAGGGAAGCACCTTCCGCATCGTCCTCCCCGCCGCCATCGAACGCGTCATGCTGCTGCCCGCAGAGTCAGCGCGGTCCGAGGCGGACTCCACCGCCGCGGGGTCGTCCTCCAGCCGGTCCTGACGTGGTGCGGGTCAGATCGCACGTTGTCGCGCAGCGGTCCGTGCTCTGGCTACCACCCGAACTGCTTCCGCAAGAAGTCGCGGCCCAGGTGTAAGATCAACGGACTGCCGTGTGGGCAGACCGCGGGCGCCGCCGTGCTGGCGAGGCCGCGCACGAGCTCCTCCATGTCCAGCTCGCTCAGCGGGTGGTTGCGTCGGATGGCGGAGCGACAGGCGAGCGCTGTCATGAGCCGTCCGCGCCAGCCATCGGCGTCCGAGGTGGCGTCCTCCAGGAGGGCGTCGAGGTTGGCAGTGAAGCTTTCGCGGCCGGGCACTGCTGGCACGGCGCGCACCAGGTAGGCCCGCCGGCCGATCCGCTCGCAACGGAAGCCCAGCGCGTCCAGGTCCGTGAGGCGCTCTTCGAGCAGGGCCGCCTGGTGCGGCTTCAGCTCGAGCACTACCGGCTCGAGCAGCGCCTGGGCCTCCATCGCCCCCTGGCCGGCGCGGCGCACCAGCTCCTCGTAGATGATGCGCTCGTGCGCGCGGTGCTGGTCGATCAAGAAGAGGCCGGGTTCGGCCTCGGCCAGGATCAGCGACCCATCAACCTGTCCCAGGACGCGCATGGTCGGGAGCGTGGAATCGAGCACCTGCTGCTCGTCCGGCGTCGGCGGCCACCGCGGCCCGGGCGCCTCCGCGAGGCGTCGGCGCGACAGGGGAAGGCGGTACTGTCCTGCTCCGAGGGAGAAGTCGGCATCGGCCGGCGGACGAACCGGAGCGTGTCCCATGATCTCGCGGACTTCCTCGGCGATTGCCGCGGCCACCGCGGGTTCTCGGAGCAGCCGGACCTCCGTCTTGGCCGGGTGGACGTTGGGGTCCAGTTCGCCCGGCGGCACCTCGACGACGATCGCCGCGATGGGGTGACGGCCGCGTGGCAGGAAAGGACGATACGCTGCCTCGACGGCGAGCAGGATCGAACGGCAGGCAGCGCAGCGGCCGTTGACGATGAGAGTGACCTGATCGCGCGACGAGCGCGTGACGCCCCGGGAGCCGATCAAGCCGCCGATCGTCGTGCCCTCGATCTGTCTCGTCGGCAACGACAGCAGCGTGTCGGCGACAGTTGCTCCGTACACGTCCGCCATTGCCGTCGCCAATCGTCCGCTGCCGCTCGATCGAAAGGAGAGGCGGCCCTCCAGCAGCAGCGATAGCCGCAGCGCGGGGTTTGCCAGAGCGTACCGACGGACGAGCTGCCCGACCGCGAGCGTCTCGCCGCGCCCGGTGGTCAGGAACTTCAGGCGCGCGGGGACGTTGTAGAACAGGCGACGCACGGTCACCGTGGTGCCGCGTTGGCGCGCCGTGCGGCGACGCCGAACGATCTCCCCGGCGCGCAGCGCGACGACCGTGCCGCTGTCGTGGGCGTCGTCGCTGGTGAGTAGCTCGACCTCCGCGACCGCGGCGATGCTCGGCAGCGCCTCGCCACGGAATCCCAGGGTCTGGAGGTTGAGCAGGTCGTCGAGCGAGGCGATCTTGCTCGTCGCGTGATGGCGGAAGGCGAGCTCCACCTCGTCCGGCGGAATGCCGCGACCATCGTCGGTCACCCGAATCAGCTCGAGACCGCCGCCACGCACCTCGACGGTGACCTCGTCGGCGCCGGCATCGGTCGCGTTGTCGAGGAGCTCCCGGACGACCGACGCTGGCCGCTCGACGACTTCGCCAGCGCCAATGCGCTCGGCAACCGCCGGGGGCAAAATCGCGATCGGACGATGCGTGGTCATCACTCAGTAACATCGCCCGGCCCGCCGCTGCAGCTCCCAGATCTTGGTCAGGGCTTCCAGCGGGGTCAGGTTGGCGGGGTCCAGCGACAACAGCTCGTCGAGCAAGTCGGCCGGGGTGCCCGGGACCGGATCGAAGCCCGCGAGCGGCAGTTGGAGCGGCCGGACCGGGCGATCGACGCGCTGACCGGCGGGTGCAGCAGGGCCAACGAGTTCCAGCTCGCGGAGGATTTCGGCGGCGCGGCTGGTCACGCGCGGTGGCAGTCCGGCCAATCGGGCCACCTGAATGCCGTAGCTGCGATCGGCCGCGCCGGGTACGACCTTGCGCAAGAAGACGACCTCACCGTCCTGTTCGGCCACGGCGACGTTGAAGACTCGGATGCCCGCTCGCTCGTCCGCCAGACTCGCCAGCTCGTGGAAATGGGTCGCGAACAGGGTCCGGGCGCCAACGCGCTGCTGGACTTCCTCCACCACCGCCCTGGCGATCGACAGGCCGTCGAGCGTGCTGGTGCCACGCCCGATCTCGTCCAGCACGATCAGACTGCGTGGCGTGGCGTTGCGGAGAATCATCGCCGTCTCCATCATCTCGACCATGAACGTGCTGGCCCCGGCGGCGATGTCGTCCTGGGCGCCGACACGCGTGAAAATTCGGTCGACCAGGCCAACCCGCGCTTCCCGCGCTGGCACGAAGCTACCGATCTGGGCGAGGAGGACGATCAGCGCAACTTCGCGCAAATAGGTCGACTTCCCGGCCATGTTCGGGCCGGTCAGCAGCATGAGCGTACACTCGCCCGGGCACAGGTGGCAGTCGTTGGGGATGAAAGCGCCGGGCTCGAGGCTCGCCTCCACGACCGGATGCCGCGCCGCCACGATCCGCAGCTCGGCGCCCTCGACGACGATTGGGCGTCGGTACCCACGCTCGTCGGCCAGGTCGGCTAGCGCGGCTAAGACGTCCAGGTGGGCCAGGGTACTGGCCAGGCGGCGGAGACGCGGCGCGTGGCCGGCCACCTGCCCACGGAGCGCCTCGAACACCTCGTGCTCCGTTCCCTGGATCCTCACCTCGGCCTGCAGAATCTCGCTTTCCCACTCCGCGAGGGCCGGCGTGACGAAGCGCTCCGCCTGCACCAGCGTCTGCCGGCGACGATAATCCGGCGGGACTGACGGCAGATTGGGACGCGTCACCTCCAGGTAGTAGCCAAAAACCTTGTTGTAGCCGACTTTCAGTGACTTGATGCCGGTTCGCTGCCGCTCGACGTGCTCGAGCTCCGCGATGCATCGCCGCGTCTCGGCCGCGGTCGAGATCAGCGTGTCGAGCTCGGCACTGTAACCGGGACGGATGATCTGTCCGCTGCCGAGCGGAGCGATGCCCCGTTCGACGAGATCGACGATGTCCGAGCACGGGTCGAGCCACGGCCTCACCGTGAGCCCGCCGGTCCCCGTCTCCAGCGAGAAAGTTCCCTCGCGGCGGGCGCTCTCCGGGGGGTGAGGCTCGTCCTTGTCCTCGCCCTCGCGCGGCCACAAGGGCGGTCCGACGGGTGAGGGGTGAGGCTCGTCCACGCCCGGTCTACCTGCACGCCCCTCGACCGGCGGCGCGGCGGTGAGGCCGGCGCAGCTCTCGACCAGCCCGGTCAGGACCGCGACGGCGCGCAGCGCATCGGCCAGATCCAGCAGATCGCGTGGTCCCGCCAGCCCCTGGACGATCCGTCCTACCCGGCGCTCCAGGTCCCCAACGTGGCTGAGCATCCCACGGAGCTGAGTCCGAACGTCTTTCGCCTGGACCAGGGTTTCGACCGCGTTCAGACGAGCGTCGATCTCGGCCGGGTCCAGCAGCGGCTGACTGATCCAGCGGCGCAAGAGGCGACCCCCCATCGGGGTGCGGGTCCGATCGAGGACCGCCAGCAGGCTCCCCTCGATCCGTCCGGTGCGGCCGTTGCGCAGGAGCTCGAGGTTGCGTCGGGTATAGCTGTCGAGCGTCATGCCCGACGCGGTCGAGTACGTGCGCAGGTCCGCCAGGTTGGGAAGCAGGTGGCGGTTGTTCTCTTCGAGGTAGAAGAGGATGGCGCCGGCCGCGCGGACCGCCAGGGGCAGATCGGCGCAGCCGAAGCCCTCCAGTGACACGACGTCGAGCTGCGCGCAGAGTCGCTCCCGCGCGGCCGGCTCGTCGAAGCGCCACGCCGGACAGATCGTCGGATGCCCGACAGCAGGAAGGCCGAGCGTTTGCCCTTCCGGGACGAGCACTTCGGCGGGGCCGAGTCGTTCCAGCTCGGCTCGAAGGCGCGTCTCGGCGTCGGCGCCGTCGAGCTGAGTCACGGCAAACTCGCCGGTCGTCACGTCGACGTACGCCAGGCCGGCGCCGGCCCGCCCGCGAAGCACGGCGGCCAGGTAATTGTTCTCCTTGTCGCGCAGCAGGCCGGGCTCGGCCAGGGTGCCCGGTGTGACGACGCGGGTGACGGCGCGCTCGACCAGTCCATCGCCGGGCGCGCTCACCTGCTCGGCGACAGCCACGTGCAGACCGGCCTCGATCAGACGGGCGAGGTAGTGGTCCAGCCGCGTGATTGGCACGCCCGCGAGGGGGACTCGATCGCCCTTGCCGAACTCGCGCGACGTCAGGGTGACGCCGCAGACGCGCGAGACCGTTTGCGCATCCGCTTCGAAGGTCTCGAAGAAATCCCCGAGCTGGAAGAGCAGGATGCACCGCGGGTAGCGCGCCTTCAAGCGCTCGTATTGGCGTCGGATTGGCGTGTCGCGGCAATCGGAACGGGCTGCCCGTGGGCTGAGGGACGACGTCACCGGTAGCATCCTCGTGATCGGCGCTCGCGTCGGAGCGCGGAGTGGGCGGCAGCAAAGCGCCCGCCACG
>DATLRG010000427.1:0-7665 GCA_035534795.1 Chloroflexota bacterium | reverse complement strand
ACCCCTCGCCACCTGGCACTGATCTCACTCATGGCGCACTCTCCTGTTCCTTTCTGGCCTTCGGGCCCGGCCAGATTCGCACCTGAGCGACGCGCAGGCCATCGACGGCTTCCACCTGGAAGACAGTCCTCTCAGAGCTCACCTGATCGCCTACTTCCGGACGACGACCGATCTCGCCCAGTACGAAGCCGCCGATCGTATCGTAAATCTCGCTGGTCAGATCGAGGCCCGCGCGCTCGTTCACGTCGTCCAGATTCGTCAGCCCATCGACCAGGAACGAGCCATCGGGGCAGGCCTGAATCTCGGGCGGCGCTTCCTCGAACTGGTCCGGCACCGGCCCGATGATCCGCTCCAGCACGTCCGCCAGCGTGACCAGCCCGGCGGTCCCGCCGTATTCGTCGACCAGGATCGCCACGTGCGTTTTGTGCTGGCGCATGCGATCGATCAGAACGTCGATCGGAATCGTCTCGGGGAGCATCAGCGCATCGCGCACGTACCGCCGGATCGAGGCGGTATTCAGGTCGACCTGACCGAAGCGGCGGAACAGGTCGACCAGATAGATGATCCCGACGACGTTGTCGACGCTCTCTTGAAACACGGGAAATCGGCTATGGTGGGTCTTCGCCGCGAGCTCGAGCACCCGCCCGATCGTGGCCGACAATGGCACGCTGACCATCTCGGTGCGCGGCACCATCACCTCGTGCGCGTGGACCTCGTCGAAGTTGAAGACGCGCTCGATCATGTTTTCTTCATTCTCTTCGAGCACGCCGGCCTGTCGACTGGCCGTCACCAGCATCTTTAGCTCGTCCACCGAATACACCAGGCCGTGGCTCGGCGGAGCGGAGAGCCCGAACAGACGCAAGCCGAGCGTACCGGCCCCGTTCAGAATCCAGACGAACGGGTTCAAGATCGTCTGAAACAACACCAGGGGCTCGATCACGACGAAGGCGACGCCCTCTGGCCGCTGCAGCGCGAGGTTTTTCGGAATCAACTCCCCGAACACGATGTCGATCGCGGTGATCAGCACGAACGCCACGACCACGGCGATCGACTCGGCGCTGACGTGCGCGACAGTCTTCGGCAGGAACGCCAGCAGCGTCTCGATCGCCGCGGCCAGAGTCGGCTCGCCAATCCAGCCCAGCGCCAGACTCGCGACGGTCACGCCAAGCTGCGTCGTCGCGATGAAGGGTGACGGGTTACGCACGACGCGGCGCAGCCCGCGGGCAAGAGGATGCCCCTCGGCGACCAGCTGCTCGACGCGGGTACGACGGATGGTGACGATCGAAAACTCGGCGGCGACGAAGAAGGCGTTGACCAGAACGAGGAGGAGAACGGCAACGACGCGGAACAGAGTATCGAAGAGCGTCCCGCTCACAATGCCCGCGGCTTACCCCCACCTGCGTGGGGAAAACGCCACCATCGCGTTCTCCCAAGCCGGACCGATCGGCAGCGCTGCTCGGCGCAGGCTCACGGTGATTATACCGTCATTCCGCCAGATCGTCAAAGGCACGGCTGACCGTGGGAAGAATTACTCAATACTTTTACGTAGAACTACCTTGACAACAACGACACTCATGGGCTGTAATCCGTCTATTAAGAAACACTGTCAGAAAGCGAGTTTCAGCGCGCTCCGCGCGCTGAAACTCGGTTCTGACGGGGACTCGAAGACCGGTATTCGATGAATGAAGAGGTGGTCGTGATTCTCGTGGAGAAGGCTCGGGTTCTCGTCGTCGACGATGATCCCTCGATCCGGGAGATGCTCTCGGACTTCCTGGCCATGGAGGGATACGAGGTTGAAACCGCCGCCGACGGGAGCGAAGGGCTACGCGCGGTCGAGGAGAGCAGTCCCTCGGTGATCGTGCTGGACATGCGGATGCCCGTTCTCGATGGCTGGGGGTTCGCTCGGGAGCTGCGAGAACGCGGCATCAAGCTGCCGATCCTGGTCGTGACGGCCGCCCAGAGCCCGCGCCGCTGGGCCGAAGAAATCGGCGCCGACGGCTACCTGGCCAAGCCATTCGATCTCATCGATCTGCTCACGGCGATCGAGCGCATCAGCCCGACCCCGAACGGACATTAAGCGCTCTGCTGCTGGACGCCGAGGGCGCGGTTGAAGTCGGCTCGCGCGGCATCGTAGCGCTTCAGTTGCCAGTAGACGTCGCCGCGCACCGCGAGCGCCCAGACGTTTCCGGGGTCGACGCGGAGGGCCTGGCCAAGGTCGCCGATCGCTTCGTCGAAGCGCGCCAGGCACCGATACGCGCTTCCCCGCTCTGCCCGGATCCACGCCTCCTCTGGAGCCAGTTCCACCGCTCGGCTCAGGTCGATCAGCGCATCGTCGTAGCGTTCCAGCGCGAGCAACACCTGTCCCCGCCGGCCGAGAATCTCCGCGTTGTTGGAATCAGCAGCAAGGACTCGGTCGAAGTCGGCCAGAGCCTCATCGTACGCCTCGAGCAGTCGGTAGGCCTCCCCGCGGTTCGCCAGCGCCTCGACGCTCGTCGGAAGGATCTCCAGGGCCCGGCTGAAGTCGTCGACCGCCTCCCGATGGTAGCCGAGACGCGCGAGCGCGACACCACGCTCGATCCAGTAGGGCGCCGCACCCGGGACCAGTTGCAGCAGGCTGGTGTACGTCCGGAGCGCTCGCTCCAGGTGCCCGGCGGCAAAAAGGAGCCGTCCGTGCCACACGAGCGCCTCGGGCCGACTCCGCTCGTCAAGAGCCGCGGTCTCGAGCAGGCGGTTGAAGGTGGCCGCCGCCGCTTCGTACTGGCCGTGGGAATACGCCTGCAAGGCAGCGAGGAGACGTCCCCCCCAGTCGCGAAGCTCGGCATCGTCCGTATCCTTGCCGGCTTGTTCGATGGTCTCTGCCCAGCGTCGCGCAAACTCGCGCTGACCGCCAAACGCGGGCACGAACCCGCCCAATGCCGCCAGCAAGGAGTCCGGCGGGGACTGACAGAGGCGATGGTAGAGCGCCTCCAGGGCCGCTGCCTGCCAGGTCGGATTCTGCCACCGGCTCGTCTCGTCCAGGTTCAAGCCCGCCGCCAACCGCTCGTAATACCCGGCGAGGTGGCCGTGAAGCTCGGACCAGCGCTGAGCGGAATCGTGCCGGTATTGGCGCAGGAGCGAATCCCGCACCACCTGGCGGTAGATCCAGGCGCCCGCGCGCTGCTCCACGAACGGCATCGTCCGCAGCCAATCGACCAGTGCCCCAACCTCGACCCGGCCAATCACGTGCGCCAGCAGGTCCGCATCCAGATGGCGAGGCAACGACGCATCCAGCAGGATCGAGCGCCGAGACGAGTCGTCCAGTGACCGCATGAAGTAGCCAATCGCATCGTCGGATTCGTCGACGATCGGCTCCGCGTGATCGCCCCGACCGAGCGCCATGGTGGCGACGAGGACGGGCAACCTCCCCGAGACCCGGAGGATGCCGCTGACGACCCGTTCGTCGGTCACTCCCTTGCGGGCCAGAAACAGCCGCGCTTCATCCTCGCTGAATGCCTCCAGCGGCACCCAGGCGATGACCGATTCGAAGCTTCCCCATCGGCTGCTATCGAGGGCGACCTGACCGGCGATGCAGATGATCGTCGAGGCCGGCAGATCACCGTAGCTTCCCTCGAGCAGCGCTCGCAGCCAGTCGTCGAGAAACCGACTCGTTCGCTCGTACGTATCGAAAAACAGCGCGACCGGCCGATCCTCGGCTCCTACCCCCAGCGCGCTGACGAACAGGCTGGTGAGGACCCGGACCGGGTCGAGGCTGGGGAACGATCCCTCGGCCCCGATCGGCCCCGTGGCGGGAAGCGAAGCGGTCGAGACGTCGTTCACGGTCCGAAAAACGTCACTGGCAAAGCCGGTTGGCGACGGCTCGATCGGCGCTCGCAACAACGTGAGGGTGGCGCGCGTACCGCGACCGGCCGGGTCATCCGACGTCACGCGATCCACGCCGCGCCGGGACTGAGCCGCGCCCGAAGAGCGGCGGAACTCACGGAGTCGATCGCTGAAATCGGTCATGGATCGACCTTGCGCCTCGATCCGTCCTGCGATCTGCTCCATCACGCCGAGCACGTCCCCTTCGGCGTCGTCCGTCCAAGCCGTGATCATGCCGGCTTGTTGCGCGAGGGAGTGAAGGCGACGGACGAGCCAGGTCTTCCCGACGCCGCCGGGGCCGTGAATGCTGTAGACAAAGCGCCGCCGCTCGTCGTCCAGGGAGAGACCGAGGTTCTCGCGAAAGCTACCGACCTGCCGCTCCCGACCCACGAAGTCGTATTGCTGCCGCCGCTTGATAATGTCCTGCAGGCTTCTCGTCATCTGTCCGTCCGCCACCACGTCCCTCGCCCCGCTCCGGTCAAAGAGCGAAAGCATCACCCCATCGAGATCATGGCGCGACCAGCGGATCGAGCGCTGCCAGGGGCAGCGCGATCGTGGAATCGCGATCGGGCTGGCTGAGCCGAGGACCCGCACCACGGATCGCAGCGGCGTGCCGCCGACGCGAGCGATCGTACCATCTGCTCTCGTGGCAAGCAAGCCCGCCAACGACGGCCCGCGCCGCCCTCCAGGCAGGCCGCGCCGGTGAAGCGCGCCGGTCGTCGGCGCGCTTCACCAGCCCGGCCGCCGCTTCTGGTCGTCGCGCCACGGTCCGTGGCCGCGCACCCTGGCCACGGCGGGTCACGCGCCAGGTTAGAAGATCGGAAGATCTACCGGATCGCCACGGTGGAAGCTGTCGGGATGTGCTGAATGTGCGGCGCAGATCCAGCACATCCCTACAGTTTCCACTGTCGATCCAGCTTACGCGAGTGGCAGGCGGATCGTGACCGCGGTGCCGCGGCCTTCTTCGCTGGTGACGAGGATCGTCCCGCCGTGCTGCTCCACGATCTGGCGAGCGCTGGCCAGGCCGACGCCCGCACCGACAGTCTGCCCCGCGACGTTCCGCGCGCGGTAGAAGCGCTCGAAGACGTGCGGCAGGTCCCCTGCTGGGATCCCGACGCCATTGTCGCGGATGGTCAGAATTGCCCAGGGCCGACCGGCTGCCTCCTCCGATGCGACGCTGACCGACACGTCGCCGCCCGCGGGGCTGTATTTGATCGCGTTCGCGAGCAAGTTGCCGAGCACGCGCTCGAGACGTCGCCCATCCCAGAAACCGGTCAGGTTTTGCACGGTCGCATCGAAGGTGATCCGGTGGCGTTCCGACGTTTGCTGATACACGTCCGCGACCTGGTGAGCCAGCGCGCTGAAGTTCGTCTGGCGTCGATCGAGCTCGAGCGGCTGGCCGGTCTGAAGGCGCGCCAGGTCGAGCAGGTCTTCGGTCAACGCCGTCATCTTCGCGGTGGTGGCATCGATCTTCCCCAGCCAGGACGCCATCTCGTCGGCTTCAGGCACCCGGAGCTGGCGGACGTTCCTCAGCAGGAGCTGAGCAAATCCCTTGATGTTGGCGAGCGGGTTCCTCAGATCGTGGGACACGCCCATCAGGAACTCGTTGCGTTCGTCGAGCGCCTCTCGGGACTCCTGGTAAAGACGGGCGTTGTCGAGCGCGGCCGACACGCGGCGAGCGACGTCCTCGACCAGACCCAGGTCGGACGAACGGTATTGACGGCTCGTCTCGCCGCGGACCAGGCTGATGGCGCCGAAGGGCTGTCCTTTCGCGATGAGCGGCGCGCAGATGAACGATCGACAGCCGACGGCGCGGAGCAACTGCAGATGCTCGGCATCGCTGGCAAGCGCCAGGGCCTCTCGATCGGTCAGCTCCTCGATCAGCTCCGTCTGACCCGTCGCGAGCACCTTGCCGACACCGTGCGTTGCGTTGGGATCCGGCGGAAAGCGCACCGGTAGCTCCCAGATCAGCGACGTCTTCGACGGGTCCTGATGCACTGCCGCGCGCCGCTGCAGCGATCCTCCGTGCATGACGTCGACCGCGCACCAGTCAGCGAGGTAAGGCACGGCGAGGCTGGCCAGCGCCGCGAGCACGGCCGAATCGTCCAGCGATCTCCCGACGAACGCGCTGACCTGCGCCAGGAACGCGAGACGCCGCAGGTCGGCTTCGGCCTCGATCCGCTCCGACCGGTCGCGCCAGAGCAGCCGCTCACGCTCGTCCTCGACGCGTCGACGCGCGGTGCTATCGATCAGGACGAGCGTCGCGCCGCGCACGCCGCCCTCGGCGACGATCGGAAAGCACGCGGTGCTCACCCCGACCGAGCTCAAATCACGGCGCCAGAACAGATCGCGCTCCACCCGGCAGACCTGGCCGGTGGTCAGCGCGCCGACGATGGGACATTCGCTGGCATCGTAGAACGAACCGTCGGGGTAACTGTGGTGGACGAGCTGGTGCAGGGGGCGGCCGAGCAGCTCGTCAGGCCGGTAGCCCAGGAGCGCCGCGCCAGTACCGTTGACAAAGGTGCAGGTCCCGTCGCGGTCGAGTCCATAGACCCCGTCGCCAATCGACTCGAGCAGGCTGCCCTTGCGGCCACCTTCCAGCGCGGCGGCACGCTGACGCTCGAGCTCGGTTGCCGCGCCGCGATGGGATATCTCGGCCGTCACCAGGGTAGCGAGCTCGGAGAGCACCTGGGCATCCTCGTCAGTCCAATCGCGCGGCTGCTGGTCGATGACGCAGAGGGTCCCCACGACGTGACCGCCAGCCGCGGTGATCGGCACGCCGAGGTAGGCAATCACCCCGACGTCGCGGACGGCCGGGCTGTCGGCCACCAGCGGGTGCTGGCGAGCGTCGGCCACCGTCAGCGGCTCGCCGGTGGCGACGACCAACCAGCACAACGAGTGGGTCAGCGGGAAAGCACGGCGGGAGGCCCACGGCTGAGGAATTCCAACGCCGCTCTTGAGAAACTCACGATCGGCGTCGACCAGCGAAAACAGCGCGGTCGGCGACCGCAGCGCCTTCGACGCGAGTCGGGTCAACCGATCGAACGCCTCTTCGGGGAGGGTGTCGAGCAGCCCAAGCTCGCGCAGGGCACCGAGTCGACTCGCGTTCCGCACCGACTCCAGGCGGTTGATCATCACCGGGTGAGCCTCCCAAAAATGGCGTCGCGCTGCCGCGCCAGAGGATGCTATCAGAAAGGAAGCTCTGGGTCACGCGAGGAACGCGAATGCGCCGCTAATTCTTTCCAGGGTGGTGGGGGGTACCTGGCGCAGGTTCTACACACGTGCGCCAGGGACCCCCCCCACCACCCTGGAAGGAATTAAGAACGAACGCTATCCAATTCCGGCAGCAGAACGACGTTTTCCTGCTCCTTCGGATCGGTTCGGGCCACCACGGCGAAGCACGGCTCAGTCTGGCTCAAATTGATCGGCAGGTGCGGAACGCCGGCCGGAATGTAGACGAAGTCGCCAGGGCGGCAAACCACACGTTCGCGCAGGCCCTCGCCGTAGAGCATCTCGGCTTCGCCGCTGATCACGTAAATCGCGGATTCGTGGTGCTCGTGCAGGTGCGCTTTGGCCCGGCCGCCTGGCGGCACCGTCAGCAGGTGCATGCAGAGCCCGCGCGAGCCGACTGTCTCCGTGGAGATGCCCGCGAAGTACGAAAATCCCTGCTTGCCCGCGAAGGCGGTCCCTCCGCCCGAATGAACGACCGAGCACGTCGGCTTCGTCGACACGGGTCTGACCTCCAGAATGTGTGTAATAGCATTATACCCCGCCACGTTGCGGGCTCGTACCACCCGTTGTATGCTG
>DATLRG010000426.1:0-4092 GCA_035534795.1 Chloroflexota bacterium | reverse complement strand
CGTTGATCAGCTCGCCGCCCTGCCAGGTCCAGTCGTAGAGGTTGCCGAACTGGTCCTCGATCTTCTCGATGCCCTCGACGACGATCAGCCAGTTCGGGTTGACCTTGAGGACCTCGTTGCCGCACGCCTCTGCGGCCATCGCCCAGTCGGTCTTCGGGTCGCCGCTGCCCCACGTACAGTCGCCGGCGGGCTCGTTGTGGAGGTCCGCTCCGATAACCGCGTCGTTGCCGAGATAGCGCTTGGCGAGCGTCCGCCACTGGTCGGTCCATTCGGCGGTCGTCAGCTCCACGGTATACCACAGCTCCGACTGGCTGTCCGTCGTCGGCCGGTGCTGATCCAGAATGATCTTCAGGCCCCGTTTGCCCGCCTCGACGACGATCTTGTCCATGATCTGGAGGCCGTTCAAGCCCTTCAGGTCGGCGTTCTGATAGAAGTCGATGCCGTTCGGCTGCAGCTTCGGGTCGAAGAGCTCGTTCGAGAAGGGCAAGCGCAGGCAGTTGTAGCCAAGCTGGACGATCTGGTCCAGCATGTCGGTGTACTTGCGCGCCCAGAGGCCGTGCGGCGCGAGGTTGTCCGTCTCCAGACCGAACCAGTTCAGGCCGGTCAGCGTGACCGCGTGCCCCGCGCTATCCAGAATCCTCGCGCCGTCCGTGTGAAGGTAGTTGAGGTCCGCCAGCACGGTGGACGTTGGAGTCGTCGTGGCAGCCGGCGCCGACGTGGGTGCATCGTCCGTCGTCGTGGCCGGCGTCGACGTGGGCAACGCGATGGGCGCGGCGGTCGGGGCCGCGTCAGGAGCGGCCGACCCACCGACGCGGCAGGCAACCAGCAGTGGTGAACCGGCGAGCACGCCCATCCCGGTCCACGCCAGGAACTTCCTCCGAGTAACGTTGCGATGCTGTTGTCTCTCGAGGGTCACCGATACCTCCCGGAACACTTGGGCCGTTCCAACTCAACGGGAAGTTACCATAACACACTCAGCGGCCGATTGTCACTGGACGGCCGGCCGTCATGATCCACTCTGGGAAAGTGGTGCTTTTCGTGCTATTCTCTCAACGAAGGGGGATAGATCCAGTGTCGTTGCCAACTCAACACCCACTCGACGAGGAGCAACGGAAGTCACGACGAGACCTGGCAATGGACCTCGTGCAGGCCGCGCTCGCCGCGGTCGAGCCGGGCGCCGCGGTCCGCGCCCACCTTCACCTGACGGGTCCCGTGCTCCGTGTCGACGACCAGCCCTACGATCTGGAGGCGTTTCGCCACGTCTACGTCGTCGGCGGCGGCAAGGCGTCAGCGCCGATGGCGCAGGCGACCGAAGGCATTCTGGGCGAGCGGATCACGGCCGGCGTCGTCAGCGTGAAGTATGGCTACCGCGCCCCGACGCAGCGGATCGAGATCGACCAGGCCGGCCACCCGATTCCAGACGAGCGGGCGCTCCAGGCAACGCAGAAGATGATCGACCTGCTGGAGCACGCCCGGTCGGATGACCTCGTGATCTGCCTGATCTCCGGCGGCGGATCGGCGCTGATGGTGGCGCCCGCGCCCGGCATCACCCTCGCCGACGAGCGCCGGCTGACCAACGAGCTCCTGCGCTCCGGCGCATCGATCAACGAGATCAACACGGTGCGCAAGCATTTGTCGCGGATCAAGGGAGGCGGCCTGGCCCGCATCGCGGCGCCGGCCACCACGATCACCCTGATCGTCTCCGACGTGCTCGGCAACCCGCTCGACGTCATCGCCTCCGGTCCCACCGTTCCCGATTCGACGACGTTCGTCGACGCGTGGGACGTGCTCGAGCGCTATGGCTTGATCGACGATCTTCCGCCCGCGGTGGCGCAGCGCTTTCAGGACGGGCTGGCCGGCCGCATCCCGGATACGCCGAAGCCCGGCGATCCGATCTTCGACCGGACTCAGAACGTCGTCGTCGCCAGCAATGCGCACGCGGTACGGGCAGCGGTCGAGCGAGCGCGCCAGGCGCGACTGGCGACCCTGCTGCTCTCGACGTCGATCGAAGGGGAAGCCCGCGAGGTTGCCAAGGTCTTCGCCGCGATCGGTCGAGAGTTACGACGGTCAGACAACCCGGTTGCCCGTCCGGCCGCGATCGTCGCCGGCGGCGAAACGACGGTGACGGTCAAAGGACAGGGGCGCGGCGGGCGAAACCAGGAATTCGCGCTGTCGGCAGCCATTGAGCTGGCCGGCGTCGCCGACGTGTCGATCGTGGCCTTCGCCACCGACGGGACCGACGGCTTCACCGACGCCGCGGGTGCGATCGTGGATGGCTCGACGATCGCGCGGGCCCAGGCGCTCGGGCTCGATGCGCGGTGCGCGTTGGCCGACAACGACAGTTATCCCTTCTTCCAGAAGCTCGGCGACCTGATCGCCACCGGCCCCACCAACACCAACGTGGACGACCTGTACATGATCATCGCCGGTTGATCATGCGGTCCCGAAGAGAGTTTTCGGAGAGACTGACCCGCCTGGAGGATCTCGCGTCGTCCCCGACGGAGCAGGCCGTGTACGCGTTCAAGCTGCTCGACAGCGACCGAAGCGTCGAGGTTGTCCAGGCTGCCCTCGGCGTGATCGAGCAACACCTCGGCCCGAGCACGCGGCCGGCCTTGCTCCGCCGCTACGAACACTGCGATGCCGACGGCAACAAGCGCGATCCGGGCGGCTACCTGCGCAGCGCGATTCTGCGCGTGCTGCGGCGCGTCGTGAAGCTCGAAGACCTGCCGCTCCTCGAGCGCGCGGCCCAGACCTACGAGTTCATGCCGCCCGCCGACGAGGTCTGCTCGTCGGTCCGCGCCAACGCGCTGGTGGCGATGAACGAGCTCGACCCCGCCCTGGCGAGCTACCACTGCGTGCGGCTGCTGTCCGGGAAGTTCACCGCCGAGATGTCCGGCGAGCCGGCCGTCACCGCCGCTCGGATCCTGGCTGCGCAGTCCCGGTACCTGCCACTGTACGGCTACGTGGTTGGCGCCGGTGGCCAGGTGTCGGAAGCCCTCTCCGAAGCCTTGAGAAGCCTGGCGGGCATGCCGGGATCGCTGCTCCCGCCCATCGTCGGGCGGTATCGCGACAGCGACGACGAGTTGGTGCTGGTCGGGCTGTTCGACCTGATCCTCGGCCACGCGGATGGCGCCGCCTTCGACGACGTCGTTCTTCACTTCCTGCGCACGACCGTCCTGCACGACGTCCACCGCTACCTGGTCACGGCGATCGTCGCCAACCGTAAGCGCGCTCTACTCGTCGGGCTGCTCGACGTCGCGGCCGTCGAAACCGATCGCCGCAAGCAGGAGAATCTGGTCGAGGCGCTTGCGCTGCTCCACGGCGACGCTGCCGCCGCGGCCGCGGTCAAGAAGCTGAAGAAACTGAGTGAGGGTTTCTGAGATCTCGAGGAGGCGGGAGACGTCGTCGCTCACCCTTCACGTTTTTCGAGAACGGTCACCCCCTGCGCGGTGCCGACGACGACTGTATCGGCCATGCCGACGAAGAGACCGGTCTCGACGACGCCGGGCAGCAGCTTGAGCGCGCGATGGAGGGTGGCCGGATCGGGAATCGCGTCGAAGGCGCAGTCCAGGATGTGGTTGCCGTTGTCGGTCAGGTAGGGCTGGCCGTCGGCGAGGCGGAGAGCTGGCACGCAGCCGAGCGCGGCGACACGCCGCGCCGTCACCTCCCAGGCGAACGGTACCACCTCGACGGGCAGCGGGAACTTCCCGAGCGTGGCCACTCGCTTCGAGCTATCCACGACGATGACCAGGCGCTGCGAGGCCGCGGCGACCAGCTTCTCGCGCAGCAGCGCCCCGCCACCGCCCTTGATCAGGTCCAGCGAGGGATTCACCTCGTCGGCGCCGTCGATCGTCAGGTCGAGCGCGGGCACGTCGGCAAACGTCACCAGCGGAATGCCGACGTCGTTCGCCAGCTCCTCGGTGCGCCGCGAGGTCGGAATGCCGCGAATCCGCAGTCCTCCCCGAACGAGCTCGCCCAGGCGACGGATCGTCCAGGACACGGTCGTTCCGGTGCCCAACCCGATGGTCATGCCATCACGGACGAACTCGGTCGCCTTCTCGCCGGCGCGTTGTTTCCCGCTCACCACCACCT
>DATLRG010000425.1:0-5327 GCA_035534795.1 Chloroflexota bacterium | reverse complement strand
GGCCGTCGTCGAGGAGTACGGGACGGTGAGCTGGCCCAGCGTCGCTGCCTGCGATCCCTGCGCGGTCGCGAGCAGGGTGCCGTTCTGGTAGACGTTGACAACCAGCGCGTTGGAGACGTCTGCGCCAGCCGGCGAGAAGCTGAAGGTGACGTTGTGCTGCGAGCCGTCACCCGGGTAGTCGGCGGTGTAAAACGCGAACGAGCCGGCGACGTTGCCGGCGAGCGTGCCCGATACGGGCCTGGTCAGGTGAATCGGATTGGCGGCGGTGGTACCAGCCGCGGCCGCCGGCGTTGCGTTGGGCATAGCCATCGGGGGCTGCATGGGCGCCGCGGCGGGTTGGGTGACACCCGAAACGGCCAGGTGGAACGAGACCGGTTCACCTTGGAGGTAGTTGTAGACCTGGACTAGAACGGGGCCCTTGGTCGTCGACGAGAAGGTCACCGCGTTCGCCCCCGGCGTGGGGCCGACGCTGTTCATGTTTGCCAGCTCGGTGCCAGCCTGCCAGAGAGTCACGCCGACGGAACTGAGTGTCGTCGGGTCCACCGGACTGACGTCGATCGTCAGCGTCCCGACGCTCCCGTCGCCGGGATAGTCGAAGGTGTAGTAGCTGAATGCTCCATTGGACAGCCCGGTGAGGCTGCCCGATGCCGTCATGGACGAGGAAACGGGCACCGCCGTCTGCGGCGTCGTTCCGTTTGTCGTCACGGTGGATGCGAACGCCGTCACGGAGAACCCGAGGGCGAGCAGAATCCCGGCTCCAATACGTAAAATCCAGCGCAATTCTCAGTCTCCTTTCCTATTTCCCCCGACATCGCGGGGTCAGCACGCGGCCCGATCGAGCGCGGGGGCGACTCTGCCTAGCGCTCGACCCGACCATTTCACGCTATCGCTTCGCCAAAAATGATTTGTTAAACAGATGCTAAATGATTGATAGAAGTGTACTTCGTGCCTCTTCACAAGCAATTAACGTTTAACAAATATTCCATCATTTCTTATCATTCGGCCCGTAGGCTGGGGAAATGGCTCTCAAAGTGAGTCTACGGTGAGAATTGCCGGGAGGCGCAGGATGTGCTGCCCAGATTCTGCACCTCCCGGCAACTCTCACCGTGAATCGAGTTCAAACTCAAAAAAGGGGAAGACGAGATGCATGACGCGAATCACCAACTGACGCGCGGGCTGAGCCGACCGATTGCTGTCCGGATCGTCGGCGCCGCGATGATCCTGGGGGCGCTCACCGGCTGTGCCGGTTCGACCGCGGCCACCGCGTCGCCCGCGGCGGCGACAACCCCGCCAGCCGCGACCCAGTCCACTGCGACGCCGGCGGCAACCGCGGCCGCGACCACCGCCGCGACGCCAGCGACGGCCGCGCCCACCGCGGCGACTCCGTCCGCCGCGGCGACGACGGCGTCGACGCCGCAAGCCGCGACGACGCCGATTGCGACAACCGCCGCGACGCCTGCAGCCACGGCCGCGACTACTCCGGCCGCGACCCCCCAGTCCGCCAGTACCGCCACGCCCACGGGAACGCCATCCTCCTGACGGGCGGGACGACGGGTTGACGTTTGGGTGACGTGTAGTTACGTCTGGACCACGAAGATCACGAAACGGCGCGAAAATATCACGAAAACCTTCGAACGGAGGGCGTTCTCCTTTTCGTGACCTTTTCGCGGCGTTTCGTGTCGTTCGTGGTCCAGACGCAACCACGCATCACCACACATCACCCCGGGAACTCCCTGACCTTTTTCTCTCTTGACACCGCTGTCGCTGGCTGGTACCGTGCTGTCGGCTGGGAATGGGACGCATGGCGGAAGGATTGGCGGGGCGGACTCTGCTCGGCGGGGAGTACGAGCTCCGCGAGGTTCTCGGGCGCGGTGGCATGGCAACCGTCTACCGTGCGGTCTCGCGATCGTTGGAGGCGGACGTCGCGGTCAAGGTCCTCGCGCCACGACTCGCCGCCGATCCGGGCTTCCGGGAGCGGTTCCACGACGAAGCGCGGAGCCTGGCCGGTCTGCATCACCCCAACCTCGTCGAGGTCCACCACTACGGCGAAGAAGACGGCCTCGTCTACATCGTGATGCGCCTGGTCCCTGGCGGCACGCTGAAGGACCGTCTCCAGGCCGTCCACGGCCCGCTCGATCTCGTGAGCACCGCCCGGCTGGTCAGCCAGATCGCAGATGCCCTGCAGCTCGCGCACGATCACGGGTTGGTCCACCTGGACATCAAGCCGGCCAACGTGCTCATGGGCCGGGCTGATTGGGCGCTGCTCGCCGACTTCGGAATCACCCGCGCGATCGGTCACCAGGCCAGCTCCGGCGGCCAGCAACGCTACGCGGGCACCGCCGCGTACATGTCGCCCGAGCAGTGGCGCGGTGGCGCGATCGACGGGCGCAGCGACCAGTACTCCCTCGGTATCACCGCCTACGAGTTACTGACCGGCGCTCGTCCCTTCGAGGGGCAGACCACGGACGCGCTCCAGCGGGCCCACCTCCAAGAACTGCCCCCGCGCCCGCGCGAGGTCAACCCGGGCATCCCGGGACCGATCGAAGACGTGTTACTGCGGGCGCTGGCGAAGGATCCCGCGGACCGCTATCCGCGTATCGCCGACTTCGCCGCTGCGCTCGGCAAGGCGGTCGAGCAGACCCGCGCGGTGACGTTGGAGACAAAAGTGGCGGCGGCGCGGATTGCCCCGAATCTGCTGGGCATCCTGGCGCTCCTCGTCCTCGGTCCGCTGTTGCTGGGGTTGTTGCCCCCGGCAACCGTCGCCGGCACGGGCATGCCGCTGCTCTGGCCGTTCCAGTTCGCGCTGGCGCTGATGATCGCGGCCCTGTACCTCGGTATCCGTTGGCCGCTGATCGGTTTGCTGACGCGCGGCGTTGGCGCGGTCCTCGAAGCAATGGACGTGCCGGTCCCTGCCCGACGAGCCGCTGGATCGGGTCCGAGCAGACACGCGCCGTCGTGGCGCAAGACGACGACGGCATCGGTCGAGGGCGCGGTGACGCTGGTGTACCTCTTTGGCTCCTACTGGCTGCTGGCGGCCCCTCTCACCGCGATCGTCGGCGGGCTCTTCGGCGACCCGGCGCGGCTGTGGGCTGCCACGGCGCTCAGCCTCGCCGTCGTCGTGGCCGCGTTGCTGATCGTCGTCGGGATCTTCCGCGTGGCCGGGCCGGCCGTGACGGCGGTGATCCTGGGTGTCTGCTGGGCAATGGCCGGCGTGCTGCCGACCGCGGACCTCGCGTTCGGCCGAGGCGTTTCGGTGGCCGACACGGTCAAGGCGGTCGTCGGAGCGGGCGTGCTGGCGCTGCTGCTCGCGACCCGGCCGCGCACCCAGGCCGGGGTGCGCCAACTCGTGGCAGCGGCCGCCAAAAGACTGCTGGCGGGGGGGGCGCTGGCGCGGTCGCCCGAGGACGCGGCGAAGAGTCAACGCAGAATCGAGGACCTCGTCGGCGGGGTGGTTGATTTCCTCTATTTGCTGGTTGGCTACGCCCTGCTCCTTTATCCGGTGCGCACGGGATTGACTCAGTTGGTCGGCTCGGTTGCCTCGGCGATCGTCGTGACGGTCGTCGTCGCGCTGCCGTGGGGGTTTCTGACCGCTCGCCTGCAGCGCATCGCCGGGATTGTCGGCGTCACCCTGGGAGTGCTTCTGGGGGCACCGCTGCTGGTGACGCTGCCGGTCTTGCAGCGCGGGATCGTGGGCTCCGACTGGCCGGCCACGGCCGCGACCTGGGGCGTGGGAACGCTGCTGGTGCTGCTGCTCGCCGCGACGCGGGGCCAGGTGCAGGAATTCGGGCAGCGGGCGCTTGGCGCCTCTCTTGACCGCCGTCTTCTCGGGACCGCCGTCGCGATCAGCGAGGAGGAGAGCGCGCGGCGCGTGACGGCTCTGGGAGCGGTGGCCGGCGCGCTCCTGGACGTCGGCTACCTGTTGATCGCCTACTGGGTGCTCGGCGTCCCAGCGGTGGACCTCTTGCTGCGGGGCCCAGAAGGCACCCTTGGCGGGACCGTCGCGGGAAGCCTGTTGATCGTCGCGCTGCTCGTCGCGGCCGCGCTGCTCGTCGCGTTGCCGGTGCGTCGCGCGGTCGTCGTGATGCGGGGAAGCCGTGACCCGGGCGGACGCTCCGGTGCGCGGGTCGTCGTCGCCGTGGCGATCATCCTGGCGCTCCTGATGGTGACGGCGGGGGCCGCTGCTCCCGCCGTCCTGGCCGCGCCCGAGGTCCTCGGCGACCTGGCGCTGCAGAGCGTGGCGCGACCGGAGGTGATCGTCAACTGGCAATACCTGCTTCCCTGGACGCCCAGCCACGATCAGGCCACGTACGCGCTCAGGCTCTCGTGCTCCAATGGCCAGGAGATCGGCCGATTCCGCGAGGCGTTTCGACCGCCGGTCCCGTCGATGCCGTACGGCCCCGCCGGGACGACCGGCCCGACCGGAGTCGGCTGCGAGAATTGGCAGCGTGTCTATTTCGCGGATCGCCAGGCCGCGGGACTCCCAACGTCTCCGAGCCTCTCGTGGGATTGGCTCGACGTGAAAGCCGTGCTCCATTCCGACAACTCCGCCGACGTCGTCGAGACACACCATCTGCTCGTGACGAGCGGCAGCTACGACCATCTGAGTTGGAGCGAGAACGGCAGCCTGCAAAGGGCGGAGGTCTCCGACGACGGCGTAACCGTCCCGCTCGATCCAGCGCGATCGGTCGCCCACTATGCGCGACTCTGGACAGACGGCGAGCAGCAGCTCCTTGGATTGTGGTTTCCGCCGGTCGCGGGTCCGTCGACGCGGACCTTCACGGCGAGCTACCACCTACCCGACGCCGTCCAGCCATCGGGACAAGGCGGACGGTTCGAACGGGAAGTTCTGGGGCCGGCACGGACGGGACCGGTGTGGCGCACGACCGTCGAAGTGTCCCTACCCGGGGCGCCGGCGTCCGACCCGATCACCCTCGCGACGAGCGGGACCACGGCGCGCGATGGACTGCTCGATCAGCGGACGGCCTGGTTCGAGGCCGACGACGTGGCCGCGACTGGTCGCTTCACCATCGTCGTGGACTTCGATCAGCCGGCGACCGCACCGGCTTCGGCGGTGAACCCGTCGGCCACCGCGACGCCGACGCCGACGGCAGCCGACACGCCGACGCCGACGAGCCCCACCGCGACGGCGACGCCAACGCCAGCCGGCGCCGCCGGGACCGACTCGACCGCGGTAACGCCAGCCGCTGACTCGCCCACGCCGCGATCATCGCCAACGCGCCAGCCAACCGCGACCCCGCGGCCCACGTCCACCCGGGCGGCGACGGCCACGCCGCTGCCGACCGCGACGCCGCCGGCCAGCCCGACGG
>DATLRG010000424.1:0-7028 GCA_035534795.1 Chloroflexota bacterium | reverse complement strand
CCGGGACGAGGGCGCGGCACATCCCCCGGGACCTCAGTCCCGCGTCTCTTCGCCTGGCTTTCAAGCCAGCGACGCCCATATCCCTCGCCCAATGCTGTACCCGAATTCATAGGTAAAGTCCATCCAGTCAGGCGGCGTGAGACCTCGCAAGCACAACCAGATCCGTCTCCCCTCACCACTCATCACCAATCACTCATCGCCGATCACCGGTCATGGTCCGACGGCCTGCTTGATCAGCCGCGTTCCCGCCCGGATTTTGCCGTTCTCGGGCTCTTCGTCGGGCGCCCGCGTCGCTCCGGCGCCACGTACCATCGCCACGCGACCGGTGCGGACGACTTCCTTGATCCCGAAGACGCGCAGGAGACCAAGCAACGACTCGATCTTCTCTTCCGGGCCCGTCACCTCGACCATGAGCGACTCGGACGACACGTCGACGATTTTAGCGCGGTAGATGTCGACGATCTGCATGATCTCCGACCGCGTCGTGGTGGTCGCCGTCACCTTGAGCAGCGCGAGCTCCCGCGAGACCAGCTTCTCGTCGCTGACGTCCGATACTTTGATCACGTCGATGATGCGATAAAGCTGCTTGACGACCTGCTCGATCACCTCGTCGTTCCCGTCGACGGCGATGGTCATCCGTGAGATACCCGGCTGATCGGTGTGCCCAACCGTCAAACTATCGATGTTGAAACTGCGACGACGGAGGACGCTCACGACCCGGTTGAGCACGCCGGGGCGGTCCTCCATCAGCGCGACGACAGTCCGTTTCACGCGGTTCCTTCCTTCCCAGCCACCTCAGCCATTCTCGTCGAGGATCATATCGGAAAACGCGCCACCCGAGGGAATCATCGGGAAGACGTTCTCCTCGGCCTCGACGACGAAATCAATCAGGAACGGCCCATCGGTGTCCATGGCTTGCTGGACCGCCGACTTCAACTGGTCGCGGTGCGTCACGCGCAGCGAGGGAATGCCGTAGGCTTCGCCGAGCTTGACGAAGTCCGGCCCGGAGATCGGTGAGGCCGAGTAACGTCGCTCGTAGAAGAACTGCTGCCACTGGCGCACCATCCCCAGGTAGCCGTTGTTGACGATCGCGATCTTCACCGGGATGTTGTCCTGGACGATCGTCCCCAACTCTTGCATCGTCACCTGGAATCCACCGTCGCCCGCGACCGCCCACACCGTCTCGTCGGGTCGGCCCAGCTTCACACCCATGGACGCCGCCAGGCAGTAGCCCATCGAGCCCAGTCCGCCCGAGCTGAAGAAGCTATTCGGCACGTCGTACCAGTAGAGCTGCGCCGCCCACATCTGGTGCTGGCCGACGTCGCAGACCACCAATGCCTTGCCACCGGTCGCGTCGTACAACTCCCGGATCACGTGCTGCGGCAGCAGCCGATCGGTGTCACGAATCGCGGTCATGGGCATCTCTCGCCGCCACTCCGCGAGCTGAGCGACCCACTCCTCGTGGCGCGCCGCCTTCACCTCTCGGACGAGGCTCGTGAGCACGTTCCGGCAGTCGCCGACGATCGGCACCGTCACCTTGACGTTCTTGCCGATCTCCGCTGGGTCGATGTCAACGTGGATGACCTTCGCCCGGGGGGCGAAGCTGGCGACCTTGCCGGTCACCCGGTCGTCGAAGCGCATGCCGATGGCGATCAGTAGGTCGCACTCGTTCGTGGCTTTGTTGGCGTAGCCGGCGCCGTGCATGCCGGTCATGCCGAAGCTCAGCTCGTGCGACTCCGCGAAGCAGCTCACCCCGTGCAGCGTCGTGATGACCGGCACGTGGGCTTTCTCTGCCAGCGCCTTCAGCTCGTCGTACGCTTTGGAGATGATCACGCCGTGGCCGGCCAGAAGCAGGGGGCGCTGGCTCTGGCCGATCAGCTCGGCCGCCTGGCGGATCTGGCGCGCGTTGCCGTGCATCGTGGGTCGGAAGCCGCGCACCTTCACCTCTTTCGGCCAGATGAAGTCTGCCTCGCCCTGCTGGATATCCTTCGGCAGATCGATCAGAACGGGGCCGGGGCGTCCGTGCTGCGCGATGTAGAATGCCTCGCGCACGATCGCCGCCAGGTCCCCCACGCGTTCGACCAGGTAGTTGTGCTTGGTGATCGGCAGGGTGATGCCGGTCGTGTCGATCTCCTGAAACGCATCGCGACCGATCATCGCGGTGGCGACCTGCCCGGTGATCGCGACGACCGGCACCGAATCCATCCAGGCGTCCGCGATGCCAGTGACCATGTTGGTCGCGCCGGGCCCGGATGTCGCCAGGCAGACACCCACCCGGCCTGTCGCGCGGGCGTAGCCGCTCGCGGCGAACGCGGCCCCTTGCTCGTGGCGGACGAGAACGTGGCGAAGGGGAAACTCTGGCAAGGTGTGGTAGAGCGGCAGGACGGCTCCGCCCGGGTAACCGAAGATCAGGTCGACGCCTTCGCGCAGGAGGCACTCGCAGAGGATCTGCGAGCCGGTCAGCCGCTTCGGTCTGGCGTCGACCAGTTGCTCGGCGCTGGGACGCGGAGTTGTGATCGCCATGAGTCCCTCCCCTTTGTTATATAGAAAAAGCTCTCGCCCGGAAAGGGACGAGAGCTTATCTCGTGGTACCACCCTTATCGGCGCTACGCCCCCCCTGCTGGCGACACCCGGATAACAAAAAACCCGCCCTCCACAGGGGCGGGAACGTTCCCGCGGTACCACCCTCGGCAGTGGCAGCGCGCCACCGGCCGGATCGCCGCTCAACCTCGCCGCGCCGCCCTGGCGCGTCCAACCGAGATCAAACGAACGGAATCCGCTCAGGCACGCTATCGGATGCCCTGCCCGGCACCAATCTACCTGGTTCCACGTCGAACCGTCGACTGGGCTGCTCCGGGGCGAGTTCGGCGTTGCTGCTGCATTCGGGCTTCCACTGCCCCCGAATCGCTGGTGCGCCTCGGCGTCGCCTACTGCTCCCCATCACCGCGTCGCGGTATGCTGTTGCCCGCTACTATAGCACGCACCCGGAGCGCGAGTCAACATTAAAACAGGCTAAATTGTGATGTGTTTGATATTTCGCCTTCACGCCCGGCGCTCCTGAGGAAACGGTCGCCCCGGCGTCCCAACGCGCCGCTGGCCGGTCTTGAGCGCGCGGTAGTCGTTCGCGGTGATCTCGACGACCTTGCAGAGCGCCTGGTCGCCAATGCGCGACTGAATCCGCTCGTCGATCGCTTCCAGCCGTCGATTGGTGGTGATCACCGTCGGAAATTGGTAGTTGTAGCGATAATTGATGATCTGGTACAGCTTCTCCTGGGCCCACGGCGTGCCGCTCTCCGTTCCCAGGTCGTCTAACACGAGCAGGTTGCTGCTGCGCACGCCCTCGAACAGCTTGTCGTACTGGATCGGACTGCTCGGCGCGAACGTCGAGCGGAGGTGGTCGAGCAGGTCGGGCACGACCTCGAACAGCACGAGCGCGTTCGAGCGCACCGCTTCGTTGGTGATCGCCGCCGCCAGGTGCGTCTTCCCGCAGCCGAGCCCGCCTCGCAGGACCAGCCAGCCGGTTGGATCGTGCGCGAAATGGCGGGCGGCTTCGTAGGCGTCTTTCGTCCCGGGGGCCTTCGCGTCGAAGTTGTCGAACGTCTTATCGCGGAACGGGTCTAACGCGGACATCCGTTGGAGCTCATCCATCCGCTGCTGATCCAGGCGAGCCATCAAGCACTGGCACATGATCGGCCGGCCGAAGAACGGGTCGCCGACCGGCACGTCCGCGCGGATCCAGCCCGCTCCCTTGCAGATGGGACATTCCGCGACCGACGCGGCGGCCGGCGCGGTCGGCTCAGGGACGGCGCGCCCGCGGAGCGCCTCTCCCACCCGCTTCATCGCGCTTCCCCTCGGCCGCCCAGCGCTCGAGAATGCGTTCGACGTACTTCCAGCTCCGACGGTTGTAGCTGACGGCCTGTCGAAAGGCTTCTTCAATCCAATCTCCCGGATACCGCCGCTCGGCCTCGCCGAGCTCGTCCACGATCAAGGGCGTCAGTAGTCCGACGTTCTGCTCGTACAGATCGAAAATACTCGTCCTGGCGGGGCGGTCCGGCGTCGTTTCGGAGAGAACGACCTGCCCCAGGTCCAACCTTCCCGACTCGAGATCGCTAACTGCCTTTCGCCCACTCGCCGTGTTGATAAAATAACACTCTTCCGGCTCCCGGTTCAACTCCATCGTCCGGTGCAGCAGCACGCCGCGGCTCACCAGGCGTTCCAGTGAAGCTCCCAGCGCGTCACCGCCGATTCCTGCCAGGCCCGCGCGGACGGTCGGCTCGGCAACCAGCTCTCGCCGGGTGAAGAACCGGGGGTAGGTCTTCTTACGGCGCAGCAGCCAGAAGAGATAGAGCACGAGCTTCAATTCGCCAAGATCGTCGACCTGCGCCAGCAGCTCGCTGAAGAGCAGGCTGGGAACGGCGGTGGCCTCCAACCGCCCATCCGGAAAACCGGCGAAGCGCGTCTCGCCCATGGTGGAATCAGTTATCGGGCTGGCGGTAGACTTCGAGATCGGCAAATCGGGTCTGAGCTGGGAAGAAACGGACCGGAATCTGCCCAACCGGCCCGTTGCGGTGCTTGGCGAGAATGATGTCGGCGATGTTCTTCCGCTCCGTATTCGGGTTGTACAGCTCCTCGCGGTGAATGAACATCACGATGTCGGCGTCCTGCTCGATTGATCCACTTTCGCGGAGGTCGCTCAAGACCGGTCGGTGGTCTTGCCGTGATTCCACCGCGCGGCTGAGCTGGCTCAGCGCGATCACCGGCACGTCGAGCTCGCGCGCCAGAGCCTTGAGGCTCCGCGAGATCTCGGTCACTTCCTGAACGCGGTTCTCCAGCCCGCGGCCCTGCATCAACTGGAGGTAATCGACGACGATCAGCTTGAGATCGTACTCGGCTTTGAGCCGCCGTGCCTTCATGCGCAGCTCGGTCGTGGTGATGCTGGCCGAATCGTCGATGAAGATCGGCGCGTCGGAGAGAACGCCAAAGGCTTCGCTGATCCGTCGCCACTCGAACTCGTCGATGAAGCCGGTCCGAATGCGCTGCGAGTCGACCGCGGCCTCCATACAGAGCAAACGCTGGACGAGCTGCTCGGTCGACATCTCGAGGCTGAAGATGGCCGAGGGCGCGTGAAAGCGGGTCGCGGCGTTGCGCACGATGGACAAGGCAAACCCCGTCTTGCCGACACCCGGCCGCCCCGCGATGATCAGCAGGTCCGACGCGTGCAAGCCGCCGGTCAACTGATCCAGGTCGTGAAAGCCAGACGGGATGCCGACGACTTCGCCCTTGTGCTGGTGCAGGTACTCGATCGTGTCAAAATACGAACGCAACGCTTCGCGCAGCGAGATAAAGTCCTCGGAGACGCGCCGCTGGGAGATCCGAAACAGCGCCTGCTCGGAACGATCGAGCGCGTCGTCGACGTCCGAGGGGTTGTCGTAACCAATCTCCGCGATCTGCCCCGCCGCGCCGATCAGCCGTCGCATCAGCGCGCAGCGCTCGACGATGCGCGCGTAGTGCTCGACGTGCAGAGCCGTCGGAACGTCGGCGGTCAGCTCGGCCAGATAGCTGCTGCCGCCGATGGTCTCCAGCTGGCCGAGTCGGCTCAGCTCGTCGACCAGAGTGATCAAGTCACCCGGCTGGCGTCGCTCGTACAGGTCGAGGCGGGCCGCGTAGATCACACGATGGCGCTCGCGATAGAAGTCGTCCGGCTTGAGGAACGAGGCAATCTCGCCGATTGCCTCGCTGTCGATCACCAGCGCGCCGAGGACGGCGCGCTCCGCGTCGACGTTTGCCGGGATGGTCTTCTCGCTCGGTGTCATGACCGCCCCGCTGGCCCTTACTCGGGTTCGACGACGACCGTCACGGACGGCTCGACCTTCGGCGCCAGCCGAATCGGGACCTTGAACTCGCCGAGGTGCCGGATCGGCTCCGCGAGCTCCACGTGGTGCTTGTCGATCGGACGGCCGACCTGCCGACTGAGCTCGTCGGCGATGTCTCCCGCCGTGATCGATCCGAAGAGGCGGTGCTGCTCGCCCACCTTGGCCTTGAACACCAACTGGGTTCTACCCACCTCCGTGGCGAGCTCCTTGACTTCTGATTGCGCTTTGGCCTGCTTGCGCGCGACGGCCTGCTTCTCGACCGCTACTTGCTTCAGTGCCCCGTGCGTCGCCGGCTTCGCCAACCCACGGGGAATCAGATAGTTTCGGGCGTATCCGTCGGCCACGTCTTTCAGCTCGCCGACGTGGCCGAGGCTAGGGACAGTCTGGGTCAGGATTACCTTCACGAATGGCTCCTCCGCTCGCGCGGATCTGTCTCGTGCCGACAAGTATACCGCATGCCGCCCGGCGGCGCTACGCGACCCGGAGCGCGAGCGCCAGGCCGTCTCGAATCGTCAGGACGGTCGTGACCAGCCGCGGATCATTCGCGATGCGCCGGTTCAGCGCAGCCGCCGCGCGCCCTCCGGCCGTGCTCGCGGTCGCCGACTCGCCGCCGTGCAGGACGTTGTCGATGGCGAGAAGCCCGCCGACCGCGACGCGCGCTAGGCACAGGTCCAGGAGACGGTGGAGCTGCTCCTCGTCGCCGATCTGTCGGACCAGGTCCAGGAAGACCAGATCGTACGGGCCGCTCAGCGTCGGCAGCACCTCAAACGCATCGCCACGGACGATGCGCGCGACGTCACTCAAGCCCGCCGCTGCCAGGTTGCTCTCCGCCTCGGCGTGTCGCCGCGGGTCCAGCTCGATCCCGATCAGGCTGCCACCACGCTCCCTGGCCGCGCGTGCGAGCCAGATGGCGGAGTAGCCGGTGGCGCTACCCACTTCGAGAACGGACCTGGCCCGCACCATGCGCGCAAACACATACAGGGCCTGCCCTTCCAGCGGACCGACCATCGGAACGTGGTTGATCCGCGCTGCTTCCTCCACCGCTGCCAGCGCGGCGTCTCGTTCCGGCACCAGGTTAGCGACGTACTCCTCGATCGATGGATTGACGATCTCCACTGCTTACCCCCTGCGATCTGAAAAGCACTCTGTCGCGTG
>DATLRG010000423.1:0-3256 GCA_035534795.1 Chloroflexota bacterium | reverse complement strand
AGATTGGCCCACAGGGCCAATCTGTCACACACCTCATCCAGCAGGCCCCCCTGATTCGTCGCGATCGACGGGCTTTGCTCCCCGGCGGCCGTGGAGTTACAATGGCGCCTGAATCCTACCGTGGCTCGCCCGCGGAGTTGGCCACGGCAGCCAGCCACCGCCGTGCCAGGAGGTCGAAACGATGGTGACGGATGCGCAGCGGGACCGGCAGGTCCGCCAGGCGCTGGCGGAGGCGGAGCTCGACGCACTGATCTGCCGATTGCCCGAGAATCTCGTCTGCTTGACCGGTTACTATCCCCAGGTTGGCTTCTCGTTCGTGGTGTATCCGACGGCCGGCGAGCCGGTCGTCGTGGCGCCACGCCCCGAGCGCGAGCAGGCCGCGGCCGGCCGGGTGGCGGACGTCCGGGTCTACGAGACCTGGCGCCTGCCGGACCCGCCGCCGCTGGAGAGCGTCGCGCGTCTGCTCGGACAGATCGTTCGGGAGAAGCAGCTTGTCGGCAAGGCGATTGGCTACGAGGGGTCGTTCGAGGCGATTGCGCCGAGCCAGTTGGCCGGCGAGCCGTACCTGCCGGCGCTGCCGACGCGGCAGGTCCTGGCCGAGCTCGTCGGGAGCGGCCTGGTCGACGCGACCGACGCGCTGAATCGGCTGCGCGCCCAAAAGACGCCGCGTGAGATCGAAAAGCTGCGCCTGGCGAGCGAGGTGGCCGGGCTCGGGTTGCACGTCTTCAAGCAGCAGGCGCAACCCGGACGCACCGAGGCGCAGGTCGCCGCCGCGGTCGAGGCGGCCATCTACGGCCAGGGCATCGGCTACCGCGGCGTGCGCTACGCTCGTGGCTGGGCGCAGGTGTTCTCCGGGCCGAACACGGTCGAGGGCTGGTACTACCCGGTCTCGTCGGCCCGGTTGATCCAGGCAGGCGACCTGGTGATGATCGAGTTGGGCACCGTGGTCGACGGCTACTGGTCGGACCTCACCCGCACGGTGGTGGCCGGTGGCAAAGCCACGCCGCGCCAGCGGGAGCTGTACCAATTGGTCGGCGCGGCGCAGCAGGCTTCGCTCGCGGCGTCGCGGCCTGGCGTGCTCGGTCGCGACGCCGACGCGGCCGGTCGGCGCATCCTGGTCGAGGCCGGTCTCGGCGACTGTTTCGTCCATCACACCGGCCACGGCCTCGGTTTCCGCTACCACGAGCCCATCCCGTCCGTCCATCCGGCGTCGACGCACACGCTGGCAGTCGGCCACGTCCACTCGATCGAGCCAGGCGTCTACGGACCGGAGTTCGGTGGCGTGCGCATCGAAGACGACGCGGTCGTCCTCGACGGTGGCGCTCGGTTTCTCTCGCAGCGCGACTTCGATCTCGAATAGGCAAGAAAGGGGCTCGCGATTCATGGTCAAAATATCCGCGGAGGACTACGGAACAACCACGAGGAGGCCAGAGGACTTCGATCGGTTCTGGGACGGCGTGCTGGCGCAGGCGGCGACGATTCCGCTCAACCCGAGCGTCGAGCCAATTCCGCTCCGCTCGACGGATGAGGTCGAGGTATTCGAGGTGCAGTACGACAGCCTCGACCACGTGCGCATCGCGTGCTGGTACTGCCTGCCTCGCCAACGCCACGGCAAGCTGCCAGCCGTCATCCACGTCCCTGGCTACGTCAGCGAGCCACTGATGCCGAAGGCGACCGCCGCGAAGGGCTACGCCGCGCTCAGCGTCGCGCCGCGCGGGAAGCTGCGCTCGAATCACCAGTTCAATCCGGGTTACCCCGGCCTGTTGACCCACAACCTGACCGATCGCAGCAGCTACAGCTACCGTGGCTTCTACGTCGACGCCTGCCGCGCGGTGGACTTTCTCCTGGGCCAGCCGGAGGTCGACGCCGGCCGCATCGGCGTCACCGGCAGCTCGCAGGGCGGTGCGTTGACGATCGTCACCTCGGCGCTGCGCCACGAGATCGCTTGCGCGGCGGCGGGCGCACCTTACCTTTGCGGCTTCATGGACGCCGCGCGCCTGACCCACTCCTATCCCTACCAGGAGATCAACGACTACCTGCGCCTCTATCCCGAGCGGGAAGGACAGGTCCGGCAGACGCTGGAATACTTCGACGGCATCAATTTCGCGCCGCGGATCTCCTGCCCCATCATCGTCAACATCGGCCTGCAGGACGACGTCTGTCCGCCCGAGACCGGTCACGCGCTGTTCCGCCAGATCGGCTCCCGGGACAAGCGGTTGTACCCGTACGACAACTGCAAACACGACGCCGGCTCGTTCTGGCACGCTGCCATCGTCGATACCTTTCTGAAAGAGCACCTGCGCCCGGAGCCACTTGATCGAAATAGGGCAGGATGAGGATGGTGGACAATGCCTGAGAGCTGCACGCCGCGCACCGACCAGCCGGCCGATTTTGACGCCTACTGGGAGGCGGTGCTCGCCGAGCTCGACGCGGTGCCGGCCGCGCCCACGCTCGATCCGAATCCGATCCGGTCGACCGATTTTTCAACCTGTTATTCGCTCTACCTGACGAGCCTCGGGCCGTACCGACTGTACGCCTACTACAGCGTGCCGCGCGGCGACGGTCCGTTTCCGGCGATCCTGCACACGCCGGGCTACGCCAGCGTCGTGACCCAGACGCCGTTCGAGGAACGGCAGCGCTACGTGTCCATGGCGCTCTGCGCGCGCGGACAGCGGCTGTCGGATAAGCCGTTCGCGGCGAGCTTTCCCGGCCTGGCGATCGTGGGCATCGACGAACCGGCGACCTACATCTACCGGGGAATCGTGGCCGATACCGTGCGCGCTATCGACTTCCTGCTCGGTCGGCGCGAGGTGGACGCGCGCCAGATCACTCTCGCCGGCGGCGACACCGCGCTGCTCGGTGCGGCGCTGCGGCCAGACGTGTCGGCGGTGATGACCGCCGACCCCGCGTTCTACGACGCGCGCGGTCTCGCGCCCCGGACCGGTGCGTACCCTCAGGAAGAGTGGAATGAATACGAGCGGACTTATCCGGACAGGGCGCGCGCGATGTGGCACACGCTGAGCTACTTCGACCCGCTGTCCTTCGCGCCGCGGATCAAGGCGGACGTCCGCCTGAGCGTGGGACCAGGCGGCGCGCTCTTCAATCGAACGACCGCTGAGCCGTTAGCGCGGGCGATGGCCGGGCACGTCGACCTGGACGAGCGCACCGGCTACGGCGCGCTCGACTACCGCCGCGCCATCTTCTGGCGCGACGCGCACGCGCAATCTTAGAGAGGGTAAGGGAAGCGGGTGGGAGA
>DATLRG010000422.1:0-2134 GCA_035534795.1 Chloroflexota bacterium | reverse complement strand
TGGCTGGGGCCGATTTTGCGAAGGGATCGCGGTTTGCGCAGGGCGGCGGTACGGAGGATATCTCGTGGTTTCGATGGCTTGGTAACACGGGTTTTGTGGTGCTCGGCAACCTGCTCTTCCGCTCGAATTACACCGATCTCTGCTACGGGTACAACGCCTTCTGGCGCAGCCACCTCGGACTTCTCGGGCTGGATGCGGACGGCTTTGAGATCGAGACGATGATGAACCTGCGGGCACTTAGTCGCGGACTGCGCGTCGTCGAGATCCCCAGCTTCGAAGCCCGGCGGAAATTTGGCAATAGTCGCCTCCGTGCCCTTCCCGACGGCTTCCGCGTCCTGCGCACTATTCTCGGGGAGCGACTCAGCTCGTCCACGCGCAGGTGGGAGGCGCGTCTGGCGCGGCGGCGGCGTCTGGACGCCTACCCACTGATCCAGGAGGAGGGGCCACCCAAGGAAGCGGTAGGCGCCGCCGTGACGCCCGCGGTGGCACCGATTCTGGTGATCCCGGAGCCTTGACCAAACCGGAGTTGGGAGGTCTATCGATCCAGAGCGCCGTCGATGACGACCAGATGTCGCTATCCGTCGTCATTTGCACCTGCAGCCCCGAACGTACGACCCAGCTGTGGCGTCTTCTGCGCTCCCTTGAAGGTCAGACCAGGCGGCCAACAGAGGTCGTCGTTGTCGTCGACAGCAACCCAGATCTGCTGGCGGAGGTGCAGGGGTTGGCGCCGCGCGCAACCGTCGCAGCCAACCGGCACCAGCGCGGACTCTCGGGTGCCCGCAACACCGGCGTCGAACTGAGTTCGGGTTCGATCGTGGCGTTCGTCGATGACGATGCGGTTCCCTCGCCCGATTGGGTAGAGAGGCTGGGTGCCGCCTACCGGGATCCAACGGTCATCGGCGCCGGCGGGTCGGTCGAGGCCGATTGGGAGGCAGGCACGGCCCGGTGGTTCCCACCCGAGTTTGGTTGGGTGGTCGGCTGCGATTACCGCGGCCTTCCGATCCGGCGAGAGATGGTCCGGAACTTGATCGGCTGCAACATGTCCTTCCGGCGCTCTGTGTTCGGCACGGTAGGCGGCTTCGCGGCCGACCTGGGCCGGATCGGGACGATCCCGGCCGGCTGCGAGGAGACCGAGTTCTGCATCCGCTTGAAGCGGCGCTTTCCAGGCCAGGGCCTGCTTTTCGATCCCGAGATCGTGGTGCGCCACATGGTCACGAGGCAGCGGTCAAGCTGGGCGTATTTCCGGGCTCGCTGTTTTGCCGAGGGCAGGTCGAAGGCAGCCATGAGCAGACTCACCGGAGCCCGGCGCGGACTCGCCGCTGAGAAGGCGTATGTCGCCCGAGCCCTTCCAGCGGGAATCCGGAGCGCCGTCCTCTCCTGGGCACGCGGCCAGGATCGGAATGGGCTGGTCCGAGCCGGCGCCATGGGCGCCGGTCTGTTGATCACGGTGGCGGGGTTTGTGGCGGGCACGATCGAGGGCTACGTTCTGGACCCTCTGCGGATATTGTCGGGCGGCGCCGTCGTGGCTAGCCCGCGGCCGGAGGACCCGGTCGCCGTGGTCGGTCCAGAGGAGGTGCCGGTCTGACGGCTCCTGCCCTGCTCCTAAAGCCGGGGACGCGGCCGGCTCGGGATCGTCAGAGCCCGCTGATCGACCTGCTGAACGGACTCGAGAGCCTCGCGTCGCTCCTCGGTGATGCGATCGAGGCCGGCGCCTGGCTGAACGCCTACCTCCTGGCAGCAGGGATGAATCAGGTCGCCGAGGACGAACTGGAGGGCGATCCGTACCTGCTTCGCCAGGTCGCGGCGCACATCGACAGCCACCCGGTGCCGGCCGGGGGAGCCATTGCCGGCACCATGCGCGCCATCGACGGCTGCCGGGCGCTCGTCGGCCCGGCTCGCCCTGCCCGCCGACGCCTGGCTGCCTGGCAGGCAGGGATCGCTGACCTCGTCGGCCTCCTCGCCACCGCGTCCAGCGAGGAGGTTCCCGGCTCAGAGGTGGAGGACGAGATCAGACGGCGCGCGCGCCCGCTGATCGCGGATTCTGCAGCCCTTCCGCTTAGCGTGCGCCGCGCCTTGCTCAAGATGCCGTCCTGCTTCAGGAGCTTCGACCAGCGACCCGAGGACGTCGATCGGC
>DATLRG010000421.1:0-3240 GCA_035534795.1 Chloroflexota bacterium | reverse complement strand
TGAGAGAGTTGCTGCGCAACTCTCTCACGCCCGCCTACCACTCAGACACCTCTAGTACCGCGTCACGGCGGGACGAAACACTAGTGCAGCGAATTGGCGATGGCGACGAGCTGGCTCTCGGGGAGCGTGCCGGCGACGCCGTACACCGAGCCATCCTTCTGCCAGAGGATGCCGCCACCCAGGCCGGTGGAATCCGCGACCGACAGGCCCTGGACGCCCTGCACCGTCACCGGATGCGAGACCGCCTTGTTCACCGGGATCGGGATCGGCAAGGTGCTGCTCGGATCGCCGATTGCCTTGATCGCGTTGGCGAGATCGGGCGAGATGCCCGGCTGAGCCAGCAGGTAGTCTTCGAGCTCGATCACCGAGACGCCGGTCGACTTCACCTCCGGTGCCGTCGTCTGGCCGATGATCAGGGTTGGCCCGAGGTTGGCCGCGGCTGACTCGGTGTTCTCAGACGTCCTGGCCTCCGACGCTGCCTGGGAGAGCGCCTGCTGGTTGGCGTACACCGTGACGACCGCCGGCCCGGTCGTGATCTGGATACTGCTCCCATCGATGTTCGCCGGCATGGCCGGTAGCGTCTTGCCCTTCGCGGCCGCCGCGGCCTGCGCCTTGGCTGAGCTGAAGGTGAACGAGCCGGATTCGCCGGGAATCACTTCGAACGTCGCCGTGGTCGGGACGCCACTCGGCAGCGCGCCGGGCACGAGCACCTTCATCCCGCCAGCCGCCGCCGAGGCCGCGGCCGCGCTCGTCACCCGCTGAGATTTCTGGTGCGCGGGCTGGTTGACGGTGCCGTAATCCGCCAGATCGGGCAGGCTCTGCATCTCGTCGGGCGTGATCGGGACCGCGACGATCTGTTTCGGCTGGAAGATCGTGATCAGGCCCTCGGCGTACCCACCCACCGGGGTCAGGATCAGGGCGCCGGCCAGCGCGGCCGCGGCGACCGTGCCCCAGATCGGCCTGGAGACCCGCCGGCTACTTAAACGCAACATCGTCGTCATCCTTTCATTCCATCGCTGCCTGGGAGGGGCTCCATTGGATCGAGCGCCGAGCCGAAGCGGTTCGGGAGACCCGCGAGGCAGCGCGCCAGCCACCGGCGCCGGCGTCTCCGAGCCATCGATCTCGTTCCAGACGCGGCCCCACAGCTCGGCCGATGGCAGTCGAGCCTGCTCAGTCGCCGCCCACGCGGCATCGCCCACCGCTTCCCAGGCCGCGAGCTCGGCCCGGCAGCCGGCGCACCGCATCAGATGCTGGCGCACCTGACCTGCCTCCAGGCGATCCAGCGTGCCATTGATGAAAGCAGGCAACATCGGAACGACGTGATCGAAATTCGCCTCTGCCGTCATGGTCCCACCCCCTCCGCTGCTTCGAGCAGTGTCCGCAACGCGCGCTTCGCGTTGCTCAGCCGACTCTTGACCGTGCCCTCCGGGATACCCAGCACCGTGGCCATCTCCCGATAAGACAGCCCGTTGACGAAGGCCAGCGTCAGCGCTTCCCGATGGACCGGCGCCAGGCACTTGATCGCCGCCGCCAGCTCTTCCCGTTCGGCGCTGGCCAGCACCGCGTCCTGGGGATCCGGCTCATTCGCCGGCACGACCTCCAGCTCGGCGACGTCGGCCAGCGGCAAGGTGCGGCGGCGCAGATTGTTGTGCGCTTGTCGGCGGGCGATGCCAATCAGCCAGGTCTGCACCGTCGAGCGACCTTCAAAGCTGGCCGCGCTGCGCCAGACCGCCACCAGCGTGTCCTGGAGCACCTCCTCGGCCAGCCCGTGGTCGCCGGTCAATTGAACG
This sequence comes from Chloroflexota bacterium, assembly GCA_035534795.1. Taxonomy (GTDB): domain Bacteria; phylum Chloroflexota; class UBA6077; order FW602-bin22; family CADDYW01; genus JAJPKB01. Next base: position 1,450 of record DATLRG010000421.1, on the reverse strand, counting down.
AGGTATCGAAAGAGCACCGCCTGATGGCGGGCGTAGAGCTCCGCCAAAGCGTTGCGATCGCCGTGCGCGATCCGATCGAGGACCCGCCGCTCGGCGTCGGCAACCGGCTGATTCACCCAGGTGACCTCCCGCGCTGCTGCATGATGCACGTCGGTGACACCTCCCAGAGAGTGAGTAGCATCGGTCACCGCGAAAGTTCATGCGCACCGTGCGGAAGTCTGAGAGGCGTCATTCTCCCATGTGAGGATACCACAGCAACGCTCTGGTTCACTCGGTACGCCGGGTGCCGCCACGTCGAACACCGGCTAGCTCGTACAGCAGACACCAAAAGGCTGAATGGGCTCGGTGGCCTGGGCGTCCGTCACTCGCTCGCACTCCAAGGGGATTTGCTTCGGGCTACAGGAGGAACCCATAACGGTTTTTGGAACGATTGAGCTTACGCTCGGTCCAGAGACCGTAGGGTGGAAGCTTGTCTGCCGCCGCCCGGCCCAGGTGTAGCGTCGAGACATCGCGGCAGGCAAGCTCCTTCCCGAAGACCTCCATGATCGCTACAATTGACCCTACCCGACGCTCGACGAGGCAGCGGTGAGCGAGCAAGCAGCAGTCAAGGCCTACTACGCGCGACATGCCCAGCGCGAGTGGACGCGGCTCGTCCGTGATCCCTTCCACCGTCTCGAGTTCGAGACGACGCTCCGCTTCCTGGCGAAGCACCTGCCCGCGTCCGGCCTCGTCCTCGACGCCGGCGGTGGTCCCGGCCGCTACACGATCGAGCTTGCCCGTCGCGGTTACGAGGTAGTGTTGCTCGACTACACGCCGGAGTGCCTCGAGCTCGCCCGTCGGCGGATCGCCCGGGCCGGCCTCAAGCGACGCGTGCATTCAATCGAGGAAGGATCGATCGTCGACCTGTCACGGTTCCCTATCGGTCACTTTGACGCCGTGATCTGTCTCGGCGGTCCCCTCTCGCACGTTCCCACTGAGCAAGATCGGCGGCAGGCGGCGCTGGAGCTGGCACGGGTGGCGAAGCCGGGTGCGCCGGTTGGCATCTCGGTGATGGGCCGACTGGCGGTGCTGGCTGCTACTCCCCGCTACTGGCCCGGGGTCCTCGACGACGATCGGTACTTCGCGGAGTGCTGGCAGACTGGCGACGACCGGCAGTGGTGCGGCAACTCGTTCTCCCACTTCTTCTGGCCGGACGAGTTCGTCACACTCCTTCGCGAGGCCGGCCTTGAAATTCTCGACTGCGTCGGACTGGAAGGCTTGAGTTCAAACTGCCTCGGGGAGGTCAACCGCCTGGCGCGACACCAGCCGGGCCGCTGGCAGGTCTGGCTCGACGCGCACGCTGAGCTTTGCACCCATCCGTCCGTCTTCGCCTCCAGCGAGCATCTGCTCATTATGGGGAGGAAGCCGGGCTAGTTTCATCTCAGGGAGGTATTCGGGAATGGTTGGGTGA
>DATLRG010000420.1:0-5410 GCA_035534795.1 Chloroflexota bacterium | reverse complement strand
CCACGCCGCGCTGTTGATACAGCTCGATCATGACGCCATTAGTCGATTTGGGATGAACGAACGCCAGCAAATCTCCGTGGATTCCCTGGCGCGGGCGCTCGTCGACGAGCTGGTAGCCGGCCGCGGCAAGAGTTGCCAGCGTCGCCGGCAGATCCGGTACGACGAAGCAGACGTGGTGCATGCCCTCACCACGTTTGTCCAGGAAGCGGGCCACCGCCGAATCGCCGGCGAGCGGCTCGAGGACTTCGATGCGGCTGTTCGCACCGTTCAGGAACGTGATCTTGAGGTTCTCGCCGGCCGAGATCTCGCTGGGCTCGGCCCGAAGCCCCAGCACGTCGACGTAGAGCCGCAGCGCGTCGGCGGTATCACGGACCGCGATGGCGACGTGGTCGACCAACAGTCCTTCGAGCACGGCGCCTCCGGAACACGATCAGTCTCACTCTGAATTATAGCGCGGCGAGCGGGCTGCATGGAGCCGAGGGTGCCGGTTTGTCAGTTGGAGTCCGTTCGCCAGAACGGAGGCCAAGCGGTATCTGCCTCGACTGCTTCGCGCAGCTAAGGCGCCTACAACTCCTCCCATTCGTTCCGATCAATACTAGCCTGGCGTAGAATGCGAGTCAGCAGTTCCCTGCTAATATCGCCTTGATGGGGGTTTGGTAGTCGCAACGTCACGTCGCCCTGGATCATGATCTGGTGTTTGCGGCCGTGAAACGGACCCTCGAATTTCAGCTGTCGCAGGTAAAAGACAAGTTGGTCGCGCTTGATCGGCCCCAGCGCTGGCATTAGCCTCCTACCTGCATCGTTAGTGCGAGATCATCGACGATGGGGAGGTGGAGGTTCTGCGATATCCGCAGAACGATCCACTCCTCCAAGACCTCCTGCAACTCGTCGCGGCAGGCCTCCAGCGTCGGGGCGCTCGACCAGACACCTTGGAAGCCTGGGATCTCCCCGTAGTAGGTTCCATCATCCGGAAGGATTTCGTATCGCGCGCGGCGCATCGCGGCCCGGATGTATTGTGTTAGCATCGTGCCTGCTCCGGTGGATCAGACTTGGACAAGCCCCACGGGTGGTACCTCCCGCCGTAAACAATAGTTGTACTTTTCGTATTCATTGTCAACACAGAATTAGCCCGGTCGGATGACCGTGGTCCCTTCGGCTTCCAGCTCCACGAGCGCGCGAATCCGATTCAGGGTTTGGTAGTTTCCGTTCGCCCAGTCGCGCATCGAGTCGGCGTAGTGCGGGCTGCCGGGGTGGCCGGACGTCGGGCAGTGGGCGTTGATCAGGACCGAGTCCGGATTCGCCAGATCCGCGATCAGCCGATAGGTTGGGCCCGAGGCGGCCACGAACGGAACGCTGCTCGACGGGGCAACGCAGTTGATGACGTTGCCGGTGCCGCCACAGGGGAGCTTCGGCCCATTCAGCAGCGCGCCGAGGTGACCAAGGTGGTCGAGCGGATGCGGCCAGGCCAGGTAGTGGACCTGCCCCCACCGCCAGGTGGTCGGGTCGTCGCCGAACTTTTCCGACAACGCGTGCAGAGCGTCGTGCATCGTCGCGACGACGAGCGCGGCGAGGCGGCCGTCGTCGAGAACGCTCTCCTCGCCCACCAGCGCGCGGTGGGCAGCGTGACCCGCGGCCGCGCGGACCGCGGGCTGGTCCGGCAGCGTCGCCGCCGCGTACGCGGGCGTCCAGCGGTGCATGAACATCTCGAAGATCGTCGGCGCGACCAGATTGACTCGGGCGGTGAAGTCCCAGGCGGCGAGCAGCGCGGCGACCTCGCGCAGTTGGGCATCGCTCGTTCGCTGCAGCGCCGCGACAACGCGCGGCGTGACCTCCTCGGCGATCAGGGATTTCGAGTCGTATTGCATCCGCCGGAAATCGGCGACGTCGTGGTCCGTCTTCGCGGTGAGGATCTGGAGGATTCGCGCCTGTCGGGTGCCCCCGGCGTGCGCCCCATACAGCGGCCAGCGGTAGCCCAGCGCGACCGGGCGGTTATTCGCAGTGGCGATGATGCCGACCGGAGGGTCCTCGATCCGCGGATTGCCATCGAAAGGAACGTAGCCCTGCCACTCGTGGTCGGGGTGCCAGGCCGGACGCACGCCGCGGGTCGCCGCTTCGCGCAGTGGGATGCGCGCCGACATCTGGTAGCCGATGTGGTCGTCGACGTCGGCGTAGATGAAGTTGGTGACGCTACAGGCCCAGTGGCTGAGCGCCGAGCGGAACTCCTGCCAGTTTGCCGCGGTGTTCAGCCCGATCAGCGCCCGAACGTCGTCGATCTGCTCGAAGCCGACCCAGCGCAGCGCCAGCGGCGGGTCGTCACTGCCGATTTTTGGCACGATGTCGTTGACGATCGGGCCGTGAGCGGTCGAGCGGACCACTTTGTGGACGGACTCCTGCCCTTTGACCGCGATCTCGACGGCGCGCGTGCTGATCTTCGCCCACCCGTCGCCGACGCGATAGCGGCTGGGGTCGGCCGGGTCGAGCTCCTCGGCGTAGAGGTCGCGGATGGTCGTGCCGTTGTTGGTGAAGCCCCAGGCGATGCGGTCGTTGACGCCGGTCATCATCCCGGGTGTCCCGATGAAGACGAATCCCGCCTCGCCGTGCCCGGCGCCGTTCAGGTGGCAGGGATAGAAGAGGCCGTGGCCGTGGGCGTAGCTATAATGGGGGTCGTTGGCGAGGAGAGGCTTGCCCGAGCGCGTGCGCGAGCCGGCGATGACCCAGTTATTCGAGCCGAAGGGCTGGTCGCCCAGGTGGAGCGAGTCTCGTGGCGACGCCGGGTCGCCGCTCGTGGCAGCGACGTTCTGGCCATCCGGCACGATGTAGAGATTATCGCGCTCCGCCTTCTGAAAGGCGGTCAGACGGTCTCCCAGCTCGCGCTCGAGAATGGTGGCCGTCGTGATCTGAGCGAGCCGTCCGGACAGCCCCCACCACTGATAGCGCAGCCCGACCAGGATGTCGACGGGCGCCCACGGCTCGGGCCGATAACCGAGCAGATCGAACTCGATCGGAAGGTTATCGGCAGTCTGTCCGATCGCGCGATTGATTCCATCGGCCATGCCGTCGACGACCTGTCGCCAGCGGTCCGCCAGGAGCGCGTACTCGCGGGCACAGATCGTTCCGAAGTCGAGGACGCGGAAGGTATAGTCCTGATCGACGTAGCTCGCGCCGAGGATCTCGGCCAGCCGGCCGGACGCCTTCCGCCGCATGTAATCCATCAGCCAGAGACGGTCCTGGGCCATGGCGAAGCCGAGGCCGAAGAAAACGTCCCGTTCGTGCTGGGCGTAGACGTGTGGCACGCCGTAGCTGTCGCGGATGATCTCGACCGCCGCGCCGACGCGGCCAACCAGGGCAGCGCTAGCCGGCGGTACCTTGCCGCGGATGATCGTCTCCCAGAGACCTTCGGCCTCCTGGACGGTCACCCCCGCGGTGGCGGCTACCTCGGGCAGGCCCGGGCCGCTGCCCAGGGCGGAGACGAGCTGACGAGCGTTCAGAGACATTCTGTTCCTCTCTCCCATGCGTGGGGAACCCAGAGTCGGGGCCGAGCACCAGTATACGCCGGCCCAGCCTGCCGCGGCCATACCTCCTGCACGGGAACGTCACGAGCTGCCGCCAGGCAGTCCGAATGCCGTGAAGTCCCCATTCTCGTCCGCGATGAAGAGCTTGCCGGCGACCACGATCGGGCTCTCCCAGTGGATCTGACCGATTGCCCCTCGCTGGCCGCTCGGCGGGCTCGTCCAGAGGAGGCGGCCCGTCGCGGCGGCGCGGGCGTCGACGCCGCCGCTGTGCGCGACGAAGAGGATGCCGTTGACGACGACCGGCGACGTTCCGCCGGTGCGCTGCTGCCAGCGTGGTACGAGGGAGGTCTCGCCGGCCGCGCTGGTCACGACCTGGAATCCGGCCAGTCCGCAGCCCGTGGCGACGAAGAGCCAGGTCGAATGATCCGTCGCGGTCCAGACGGCCGGCGCGGTGAACACGTCGCACTTTCCCGGCGCGTCGACGATCTGCAGCTCGCCGCCGAGCTGGCCGACGTGGCCCTGACCGCTGAGGTCGCGGCGATTCAGGAGGCGGAGCTCGCCGTCCTTGCCCCCCTGCACCGCCACGAGCGGCGTCTTGCTCGCCGGCTGCGCCGGCAGCAGGGCCGGCGCGGTGCTGCCGAGGTCGATATCCCGATCGTCGAGCTCGGCCTGGTTCGATGGCGTGTAGCTGTCGACCAGAGTGTGGCCGTCGGCGCTCAGCTCGAGCACGCTGTCGCCCCAGTTGGTCGTGCCATTCCAGGGGCCGTTGCCGGTGGCGATGAAGACGTGACCGGTCGTCGGATCGACGACCGCGCCGGCCCGGGCCCAAACGCCGGATTGCACCGACGGGCAATAGTTTGGCTGACCCGGCTGGTCAGTCAGGAGGCTGGTGAGGTTGCTGCAGAGCGAGTTGAAGACAGCGCTGGCGCCGCTGCCGAGGTCGACGACGACCAGGTGGCCGTCGTAGTGACCCTGGTCGCCGAGGTAGCCGCTGGTGGTGACGTAGAGCTTGCCGTTGGCGAGGTTGAGCGCGGAGCTTTCTTTCTCGACCTGGGTGAGCAAGGTCACCGGCGCCGGCCAGCCGGTATCGGTGACTTCCCGTCCGGTCGCGGCGGCGTATTTGTGGACGAAGCCGTCGAGGCCGTAGGCGTAAACCCACTGGCCGGAAGGATCGACCGCTGGCGAGGAATTGGTGATCTTCGGGCCGGTCGTCGTCTGCCACCAGAGCTGAGCGCCGGTCGTGGCGTCGAGGGCAATGGTGCTGCCGCCCCTCATTGTGAGGTAGAGGCGTCCGTCGCGGTACATCGGCGCCGAGTCGGCGACGTCGGGGAGATGCTGGGTCCACAGTACGACCAGACGGCCGACGTTCGTCGCGGTGATGGCACGCTCGTTCGGGTTGACCCCGGAGCGCGCGGGATCGAGGTCAAAGACGGGCCAGTCGGCCCGGGGCCCGGGTGCAGCCGGCGTGGCTGGGACCGTGACGGTGGACGACGACGACCTACCGCGCGTCGTGGAAGCCCCCGGGGTTTGCGCCGTGACGACAAATGAGTTCGGCGTCGGCGTTGACTCGATCCTGAAGGTTGGCGCGACCGTTGGCCCGGCGGCCGGCGCAGTAGACCGCGCGGACGCCGGGGTAGCAGGCGACACGGAACGCGTGGACGGAGAGGTCGAACACGCGGTGAGTACCAACGCGCCGAGGAGGACCAAGCATCGCCAGGACACTGCCACGTCACCTCCGGAGCCGCGGCTACGTTGTCGGTTCGCCCACGGGAGTGTTGTGGTCGGCTCCGATCACCTCGCGGGTGACGCGCGACGCGTCGCACGGGCAACTGGCGACGACGAGCGCCATAATTTTCAGATTGGTCTGGCTGGTTTGCCGAGACAACAGCCAAGGCTGT
>DATLRG010000419.1:0-2342 GCA_035534795.1 Chloroflexota bacterium | reverse complement strand
CTTCTCGGCAGCGCAGATGATGTCCGGATGACGCTTGGCAACGCAGCTCGCGGGGCAGTGGCACTGGTCGATGAGGAAGCCGTCCGACGTCTTGACGAACGACGCCATCGCGCCTTCTTCGGAGCGGATCGCTGTCATCGTCCGAACTTTTTCCTCGAGGGTCTTTCCCTGCATGCATTCGACGCGTTCCTCCGCCCAGATCTCCGCCACCCGTTCCGCCAGGTCGGGCCGCGTTACCTTCTCGGGAGAGACGGCGAGGGCGTCGAGGATGCGATTGCACAGCGTGTCGTAGTTTTTGGGAAACTGGTCCTGCGCTTGCTGGGTCAGAGAATAAACGAAGCGGGGGCGTCCAACTCGCCCCCGCTCCTCTTCGTACGACACCAGACCATCTCGTTCGAGGATGGCCAGATGGGCCCGCACCGTCATGGGTACGACGCCAATCTCATGCGCGAGCTGATCGAGGCTCGCCTTCCCATGGCGTTTCAGGAAGTCGACGATGATCTTACGCGTTCGTTGCACGCTGTGTTGCCCCAGAAGTCCCACCAGATTTCGCACACAATGCTAGCAAACGGAAATGCGCACCGTCAAGAGCGGCACGGGCTCGACTCACTCCGACCCTACTCCCGCGCTTTCGGCGGCACGCGGTCGCGACCGTCGCGGTCGGCCCGGCCGCTCGCGCTCGATCGAGATCGGCAGCGGCCGTGGCCGCTCGGTGCGCACGTCGTCGATGAACACGGGACCACCGCACCGGATGCAGCGCAAGGCCCCCCGCGAAGCCGCGGTGCTTACTCCGAGCGCGGGACGGAACGTTCCATTTTTCAACGACTGACCGTCCCCGCTGACCATCTCACCAGATACGAATCCGCAGTAGTAGCACTTGACGTCGCCTACAAGCTGCATCGGTGTTCCCCTCCACTCAAGGAACGCTCCTAGTCCTCCCCTGTGGGGCTACCGCCGCATCGCGGTAGGTACGGGCGTTCGCTCGACCGTGAGTGTACCAGGCGGCGAAGGCTTTGTCAATAATTTTTAGATAATAAAGGAACATTGCTTATAAACTCGCTGTCACCAGCACCGACTGAATTTCCATCAGCAGCGCGTCCAATCCCCAGCGGCGCCGAGCCGACGTCGGGACCGCGCGCGGATAGTGCGCGGCGAGCTCCCGGAAGGTCGTCCCGATCTCGCCGGTCGCCGTGTCTGCCAGGGTTTCGACACCGTCCAGTTGGTCAATCTTGTTGAGCGCGGTGACGATGGGCTTATCGACGATTCCCAGGTCTTTCAGGACCTGTTCCACCTCGCGGCCCTGCTCGTACCCACGCGGATGGGTGACGTCGAGGACGTGAACCAGAACGTCGGCGAACTCGAGCTCTTCGAGCGTGGCCCGGAAGGACGCCACCAGTGTCACCGGCAGCTTCTGAATGAATCCCACGGTGTCACTGATCAGGGCGATCTGTCCCGACGGCAGCGCCAGGCGACGCGTCGTGGGATCGAGTGTATCGAAGGGGCGGTTCTGCGCGGAGACGTCGGCCCGCACCAGGGCGTTAAATAGCGTCGACTTGCCGGCGTTGGTGTAGCCGATTAGCGCCGCGACCTTCATGCCGCGCTCGCGGCGGTAGTCGCGATGGAGCTGGCGCTGTTCGCGGACTCGCTCGATCTGTCGCTTGAGGTCGCCGATGCGCTGTCGCGCGTCGCGGCGGTCGATCTCTAGCTGCGTCTCGCCCGGGCCTCCCCGTGTCGCCGCGCGCCCAAACTGTCGCGACAGGTGCGTCCAGGCACCGGCCAGCCGTGGCAGCTGGTATTCGTACGCGGCCAGCTCGACCTGCAAGCGCCCTTCGCGCGTTCGCGCTCGCTGCGCGAACACGTCCAGGATCACCTGGGATCGGTCGATCACGGCGAGCTTCAGACTCTCTTCCAGGTTGCGCTGCTGGCTTGGCGACAGCTCGTCGTCGAAGATGACGATCTCGGCGCGTTGGTCGGCGGCCTTTTCGCGGATCTCCTCGACCTTCCCTCGGCCGATCAAGGTCGCCGGGTGTGGCGCGCGCATCCGCTGCCGCGCGGTCCCGACGACCTCGAAGCCGGCCGTGCGCGCCAGTTGGTCCAGCTCCGCGAGCGAGTCGTTCACCGTCCAGAGGGTGGTGGCGGACTCGACCTCGACGCCGACGAGGACGGCCCGCGGCGGCGCCCGACGCGTCTCGCTCAGGCGATGCCGGTTTGCAGAAATGGTCTGTTCCGTCGTCTGCTCCTTCTTGAAAATTTCGGTTGGTGTCCAGTGCGGGATATCCGGGGCCGATCGGACCAAGCTGGTGGAAAATGGGCCCTTCTGACCTTTTTTCCACCAGCTTGGT
>DATLRG010000418.1:0-8843 GCA_035534795.1 Chloroflexota bacterium | reverse complement strand
ACCCCCACCACCCATCATTCCCCGCCTGACGAAGATGAGGCCACGTGGGAGGTAGAGCATGGACGACGCGAACCGCAGCTTCAGCGGCGCCGGCTGGGCGTTCCCCATGGGGATCGACGGTCGTGGCGGCCTCGCGCTGGCGACCGAGGACCAGGCGATCCGCCGTGCCATGTACATTATCCTGTCGACCGCCAAAGGCGAGCGAAGGATGCGTCCGCAGTTCGGTTGCTCTATCCACGACCTGGTCTTCGCGCCGAACGACGTCACCACCGCCGGCCTGATCCGCTATCACGTCACCGAGGCGCTTGGCTGGTGGGAGCCACGGATCACCGTCACCGACGTCGACGTCCAGACCGAGCCGGAGGACCCCGCCAGGATCCTGATTGTCATCTCTTATATCGTGAAATCGACCAACGACGAGCGCAGCCTCGTCTATCCCTTCTACCGGATTCCGGGAGAGGAGTAACCGCGATGCCGCCAACCACCCCGATCGTCGACCCGCGCACTTTTCAGGATCTCGTCGACGAAGCCAAGCGACGGATCCCTCAGTACTGCCCGGAATGGACCGACCACAACGTCGCCGATCCCGGGGTCACGCTGATCGAGCTCTTCGCCTGGATGACCGATCTCCTGCTCTACCGCCTGAACAGCGTTCCCGAACGCGACTTTCTGAAGTTCCTCGAGCTGATCGGCGCCCGGCCGTCGCCGGCGGTCCCCGCGAGCGCCGAGCTGACCTTCTGGCTCACCGCTCCCCAGGACGAGATGAAGACCATCCAGCGCGGGACCCAGATCGCCACGCGCCAGACGGAGACTCGCCCGGCCATCAATTTCACGACCGATGCCGATCTGAAGATCCGCGTTCCGAACATCCGCTACTGCATCCTCGGCCGGCGCAAGCCAGGCGCTCCGGGTGATGGCTACGCCTACGAGGACGTGACCCCCAGGCTCCAGTGGGAACGCGCCGAGATCGCGGTCTTTCAGGACACACCGGTCGAGGGCGATACCTTCTACCTCGGATTCTCGGACAACCTGGCCGGGCACGTGATCCGCCTGAACCTCCAGTGCGAGACGCTCCGCGCTCCCAACATCAATCAGGACGATCCGCCTCTGATCTGGGAGTTCTGGAACGGTGCCGACTGGCGGCCGCTCCTGCCTCCCGACGACGACTTGACCTTGCTCCGCCAGACCGAGCCCGAATGCGCCGAGCTGGGTCCGCGGATGGACAACACGCGTGGACTCAACCGCAACGGGCGGGTCATTCTGGTGATACCTCGGACCTGCGCGCTCTGGGAGCTCCGGGTGGACAACCGCGCGCTGGAGGCCTGCTGGATTCGGTGCCGTGCCGCGCGGCGGCGCCCAGAAGAGCGCTTCTACGACGGCTCGCCGCTCGTCCACGGCTTCGGCCCCCAGAGCATCGGCGGCATGGTCGTCGCGACGCACTCGTTCGAGGTCATCGGCGAGGATCTTGGGCGGAGCGACGGCACTCCCTCCCAGCGCTTTTCCCTGATGAACCCGCCGGTCCTGCCACGGCGGTTCTCGGACGACGCGCCCGAGACGGTCGAGGTCGACCGGGGCGACGGCACGTCCGAGACGTGGACCGAAGTCGAAGAGTTCGCGGGCTCCAGCCCAACCGACTCGCACTTCCTTGTCGACAGCCTGAACGGCGAGGTCCGGTTCGGCCCGCGGCTGCGCGAGCCGAGCGGGCAAGAGCAACAGTACGGGCGCGTTCCACCGAAGGACCGGCAGATCCGATTCAGCCGCTACCGTAGCGGCGGCGGTGCCGTCGGCAACGTCGGCCGCGGGACGTTGATGGTGCCAAAGTCGTCCGCTGGCCTGGCCTACGTCAAATGGGTGAGCAATCTGAGCGCAGCAACCGGCGGTCGCGACCGCGAGTCGCTCGAATCCTTCAAGATTCGCGGGCCGCGGCTCGTTCGCACGCGCGAGGTCGCCGTGACGCAATCCGACTTCGAATTCCTCGCCCGCGAAGCGTCACCACAGGCCGCGCGGGTCAAGTGCCTCTCGGTGGCCGCCAACCCGCGCGCGAACGGTTCCGCTCCAAAGCACGTTCGGCTCCTGCTGGTCCCGGCCGTGCCCACGACCGACGAACGCATTCCTCGGCCACAGCTCGAGCTACCCGACGAGGTCCGCCGCGAGCTTTGCCGCAGGGTGCGCGCCTACCTCGAGGAGCGCTGCCCGCTGGCGACCGAGCTGGCCGTGGGATTGCCGGACTATCGCTGGCTGAGCATCCGTGCTAAGCTAGTGATCCGCGCGCGGCCCGACCTCGAAGCGAACGACCAGGAGGCCCGGCGCGTGCAGGTGCAGAGCGAGGCCCGCCGCCTGTTGTACCGATTCGTCCACCCGGTCACGGGTGGACCCGACGGAACTGGCTGGCCATTCGGCAAGTCCTTGACCCTTGGCGACGTCTATCCTATCCTACAAGGCGTCGACCTCGTCGAGTACGTCGAGGAGGTCCGGTTCCGGCTGGTCACCTTCGAAGCCGGCGGCAGCCGAAAGTTCGGCCCGGAGGAGCGTCTGATTCGGCTGGGCGAAACGGAGCTGCTTTGCTCCGACGTCCACGAGATCGAAGTGATCGACGAATAAGGACACGACCATGGCAATCGTGGAAGCACCGGCCAGGCTGACCGACGACGACCTCACCGTGGAGGCGGGAGCCACGGTCGAGTTGCTGGTTCAAGTAGGACCGTTAGCAGACGCCTGGGCCGACTCGTTTCAGGACTACGCTATCGGCGTTCGCGGATTGCCCGAAAGCTGGTATACGCTCTCCGCCACGCGCCTGCGGGTCGAAGCGGGCCAATCCGGCGAAGTGCTGCTGGCGATCCACCCGCCGCGCGAGGATCGAACCGCCTCGCTGGGCGAGTACCGCTTCGCGGTCGACCTGCTGCCGACGGGCGGGACGGAAGCCATCAGCCTCCCAGCGCGGTTGCTCGCGCTCGCTCCCGGTGCCGCCACGCTGCAGAGCCGGCTCTTGCAGTACCTGCCCGCGATGTATCGGAGCGACGCGTTTCTCGCGCGCTTTCTGCTGGTCTTTCAGAGCATCATCGATCCGATCGAACAAACGATTGACAATACGCACTACTACTTGGATCCGGGCACCGCACCGGCCAGTTTTCTTCCCTGGCTGGCGTCCTGGGTTGGGATGACGCTGGATTCAGGGCTCGCCGAAGCGAGCCAGCGCGAGCTGATCCGACGAGGAGTCGAGCTGCACCGCTGGAAGGGTACCCGCCGGGGGCTTCAGGAGGAGATGAAGATCCGGACTGGCGGACGCGCCCTGATCGTCGAGAACTTCGATGGCATGCGGCTGGGCCAGGATGCTTCCCTGGGGTTGAACACCAACCTCGGCATGCATTGCGACCAGTTCGTCGCGGTGACGCTCGCGACCAATGGAGGCAAGGAGACGAGCCAACAGGAGGCAGACGCGCTCGTTCAGGAACTGAAACCCGCGCACGTCGGCCACGTGGCCCGGACGGTCCCGGCTCCAGGTAAATCGCGAGGAGGTGACCATGGCTAGTCTCGTGAGCTCAGACGGGACCAGCTTCGAACTGGCGGAAGCAGAAACGCTCGTCGGCCGTGGGGGGCGGGAGCTGAACGACCCCCCCAAGGTGGACGTCGGTCCTCTGGTCGGCGGCGCGACCGTCTCACACCACCACGTGCGGATCTACCGGCGCACCGGGCAGTGGTACCTTCGGGTTGAGCCGGCGGCGCGCAACGCGACGGTGGTGGGCGACCGGACCGTGGCGGGCGGCGAAGAGGCCCCTCTGGTCGACAACATCCGCATCCAGATGGGCGAGCTGGTCCTCACCTTCCGAGCACCGTTGGACGCGGTCCTGGACTCGCCAGAAATGACGATGGGCGACGGCGACGGCCACACCATGGCTCAGGCAAGCCAATCCACACCGCCGTCGCCACCGCCCATTCCGACGCCGATCGTCTCGCCTCCCGTCGCGGAACCCACGGTGCGTGGGCTGTCGGCCCCGGTCGTGGCCACGCCAAAACGGACGGACAACTGGCCAGCACGCCTGCCCGGTCGGCCGGCGACGCTCGCCGCGCTCGGGGTGACCGAGTTTAAGCGCGTCAACCCTTTCCGCGGCCTGATGATCGACGAGGAAGCCTGGTCCGATGCCCACGACTATCACCGCCTCCAGAGTCGCCTGCACCTCCTCGCCGCCCACGGCTGGGGCATTGTCGAAGGGTTGGAAGTCGTGGCAGAGCCACACGTGCCGAATACGCTGCTGATTCGCCCTGGCGTCGCCTTCGACGCCCAGGGGCGCCCGATGCTGATCGGACAGGAACGACGGTTGACGATGACCGCGACCGAGGGGACCACTCTCTACGTCGCCTTACGCTGGCGCGAGGAGATGACCGCGCCGCAGCGCTTCTGGAACGACCTTGACGAATATACCCGCGTGGTCGAGCGCTGCGATGCGCTGATCCAGGAAGTGCCGCCAGCTCCGCCGGTGCTCGAGCTGGCCCGACTGACGATCGCGGGGCCGGTGCGCAACGCGGATGATCCATTGAATCCACAGCCGGGCGAGATCGACCTTCGGTTCCGCGAACGTTTGATGCTGCGGCCGCGGCCGGATCTGGCGGTCGCCCAGCTCGTGTCGGCCGACGCCGCCGGGAAGCCGCCGCGCCACGTCCTGGGACTGCGCTACCTGTTGCGGGAGATCGGGCTGACGACCGGCTACCGCGCGCGTTGGGCCGGCGTCGTGCGGCTCGGCGATCCACTGCCGCCGGCGTCCTTGCTGTATTGCGCCGGGACCGACAAATTCGACGTCGGCGACGGGGCGATCGGCGGGCTTCGCGAGTTCCTGCAGAACGGTGGAGTCGCCCTGTTCGACGTGTGCACCGAGGGAAAGGGATCCGATTTCGTCGGCTCGGTCGAGCGATTGGCGAAGCAGCTCGAGTGCGGCTTACAGCCGGTCGACCGGTCTCACCCGATGCTCGCCGCGCGCCACGTCTTTTCGGAACCCCCGCTCAGCGGCAAGCAGGACGAGACGACACTGGCCGAGGGCGGGGGCCTGGTCCTGAGTACCGTGGACTACGGCTGTGCCTGGCAGGGCGGGTCTTCCGAGAAGCCCCTGCCTCGCGAGACGATTCGGGCCGCGTTGGAGCTGGGTGTGAACGCCGCGGTCTACGCGCGCCAACGGCAGCGGCCGTTGGAAGTGATCGAGCTGGAAGCGTGAGGACAGTGGATGGCTGAGCTGATCGCCGGGGGAGAGAAGACTCGGCTGGTCTTGAACGGCGATGGGGCCCTGGTCGGCAGACACAGCGACGACGGAAGCTTCAAGCCGGATATCGACCTGGGCGGGCTGGAAGGCGGCCGCACCGTCTCTCGACGCCACGCCCACATTTTCCGGCGTGATGGCCAATGGTACCTCAAAGTGGAATCGACCACCACCAACGCGACAACGGTGGGGGGCCGAGCGCTGTCCACCGGTCAGGAAGCGGCACTCCAGGACGGCGACGAGATCCTCCTGGGTAAAGTCCCGCTCGTCTTCCACGCGGGGATCGAGGCTCCTCCCCCGAACCCCGACGCGACCATGATCCGCGCCGTCGAGTCGAGTGCCGAGTTACGCGCCGAGGGACAGACCTATCCGCTGGCCGCGCCTGGCGGCCGTCAGCTCGCGCTCGGTCGCCACTCCGACGATCGGACCTACCACCCGGACATCGACCTTGGCGACCTCAAGGCGGGAAAAACCGTGTCGCGCCGCCACGGACTGCTGTACTGCCGCGGCGATCAGTGGTTCCTCAAAGTCGAGGCCGCGGTGACCAACCCGACCATCCTGAACGGGACGACCCTGGCGCTCGGCCAGGAGGTGGTTCTCGACGATACCAATACGTTGCAGCTCGGCAAGGTGGTCGTCACCTTCCACCAGTTGAGAAAGATCCCGACGGTCGGTCAGGAGCAGATCGAGCTCGTCGTCGATCCGATGCAGATGGCGACCGAAGTAGGCCGCGAAGTGCGAGCGACGGTCACCGTCGTCAACCATACCGGCCACGTCGACTGGTTCCGGATCGAGGTCGAAGGTATCCCGGCCGACTGGTACCAGATTTTTCTGCCCGACGGCACCGTTGGTCAACCCGCGCAGGTACGACTCTTCCACACCCCTGCTCACACCGCGACCCCCTCTCCCGACGCCGTCGCGCAGCTCAAGCTCTACCTGCGCCCGCCGAAAGATTGTCAGTCGTGGGCCGGCGTCCATCAGTTCGTCGTGAGCGCGACGACCCAGGGCGAGCCCCAGGCGCGCCAGGCGACCTCGTGCCAGGTGACCGTCGGCCGATTCGAGAGCCTGGAAATCGGGATTCAACCAGAAAAGATCGCGCGCCCGAGTGGCGAGTTCAAGGTCGACGTCCACAATGCCGGCAACGATCTGGTCAACGCGACCGTGGAGACCGCTGGCGACGCTTTGCTCTACCAGCTCGACCGCCAGCAGCTTGCGCTGAGCAACTGCGCGAAGGACCAGCTCACGCTCAAGGTGCGGGTGAAGCGCCGCCACTGGCTGGGGGCCGAGAAGGATTACACGTTCTCTGTCACCATGAAGGGTGGAACGCTGAAGGAGGACGTGCTCGGCTACGTCACGTGCCCGCCGCGGATTCCCTACTGGCTGCAGATGGGCTTCTCACGGATCCAGCCGCTCCTGCTCCCGCTCTTGACCATCGCCGCGATCGTGGTCCTCGCGCTGGTCTTCCTGCGGCCGCCCAACATCCAGAGCTTCAAGGCCGATCCCGCCTCGGTGATCGTCGGAACGCCGGTCGCGCTGTCGTGGACCGTCGCCGGCGCGAAGAGCGTGTCCATCGATCCCAGTAGCGGCAACGAGCAGCTCACGGCCGACAACGGGAAGCTACCGATCAATCCGACGGCGACGACCCGGTACACGCTGACGGCGCGCAATCTGGTCGGTATCTCGAGCAGCCAGGCTGTCAACGTTAATGTCCTGCCGGCGCCGAAAGTGCCGCAGATCGTCAGCTTCACCGTCTCTGCCGATCACCTTCCCAAGGAAGGGCAAGCGGTGACGATCGACTGGAAGACCGATGGCGCGACGTCGGTGACGATCGACCCGGCGGACGAGATCAAGAGTCCTCAGCCCTCCGGCGAGGCGACGGTCCATCCGACGCAAAATAATACCGTCTACAAGCTGACCGCGACGAACGACGCGGGCAGCGTCACCGCGACCAAGACGATCGTGATCGATCCGCCACAGGTGCTCTCATTCACCGCCAGCTCGCCGAGCGTGGACCAGGGCGGGGCCGATCAGCTGACCTGGACGGCCCAGAACTTCACCAAACTCACGATCAAGGCGAGCGCCGGCGAGGTCGAGCCCGGGAAGCAAGAAGTCGACGTGACTTCCTCTTCCAGCGAGACGGTCCATCCGTTGCAAGACACCGAGTACACCATCACCGCGACGAACGCCGGCGGCACCGACACCAAGAATGTGAAAATCACCGCGTCGCCGATGCAGATCGCGTTCTTCAAGGCGGACCCCGGCGCGATTGCCAAGGGCGAGCAGGCGCAGTTATCCTGGAACGTCACCGGGGCGACGACGATCACGATCCAACCGGGCATCGGCGCCGTGAGCGCAGGCCAGAGCAGCGCCTTGATCAAGCCCGACAAGACGACGACGTATACGCTCACCGCGACGAGCCCGGCCGGCAAAAAGGGGACTGCCACGGCGACGATCACGGTCGGCCTGGGCGCGGTCAAGATCGACTTCATCACGGCGGCGCCGACGTCGATCACCAAAGGCGAGACCGCCACGCTGACCTTCAGCGTGCAGAACGCAAAGCACATCACGATTCAGGGCAGCGACGGCACGGTGGTGAAGGACGTGGCGGTGACCGATCCCACGCTGCAGGGCAGCGTGACGGTCTCGCCGACCACGACCACGACGTACACCCTGACGGCGACCAACGACTCGGGCTCGGATGCGCAGCCGGCGACCGTGTCGGTCCAAAACCCAACGCCGACGCCAGCGCCAACGCCGTCACCCCCGGCCGCGAAGCCCACGCCAAAGCCAGGGGGTTAAGCGCCAAACGATTGCTCCGTCGGCGGGAGTCGTGTCAGGAATGTTTTATATCCGTTGACACAGGACTGGTATTGAGCGTGACACAGCCGGCGGCGTATGCTGGTATCTACGGTTTTACCATTGAGGTCGCGGTCCCCAGTCCACTCGCGCACCTCAGAATGGGAAGGGCCGATCGAAGTGACCGCTTTGGACGGCGCATCAGGACGGAAGCGCGAACAAACAGAGGAGATCGGGCGCAATGGACGACAGCAGGAACCTCCCTCAGCAGCAAGCCACCGGGAGCGGGTTGACCCCGAACACCGCGAGCGGACTGGCCTACATTCTGGGCCTGATCACCGGAGTCGTCTTCCTGGTGATCGAGCCACGGAACGAGCGCGTGCGGTTTCACGCGATGCAATCGATTATTCTGAGTGTCGCGTACATCGTGATCGAGATCGCGTTGACGATTCTCTTCGGGATCTTCGCGATCATCCCGGGAATTCGCGTCGTGTTCGCCTTTCTGGGGCTGATCGTTTTCCCGTTGCTCGGCCTCGTGTTCTTCATCGCCTGGCTCGTGACAATGATCAAGGCCTTCACCGGCAGCGACTTCCGGTTACCGATCATCGCGGAGTACGCCGACAAGTACTCGAAGACCGGGACGCTGTAATCCCGACGCCGGTGCATCCTGCGTCGCTGGGTCCGCTCGATCGCTAGATCACAGCCACGGTGAGCATGACAGGGACGAGCAGGATGTGCCTGGCATATCCTGCTCGTCCCTGTCATGCTCACCGTGGCTGTGATCTAGCGATCAAGCGGACC
>DATLRG010000417.1:0-3785 GCA_035534795.1 Chloroflexota bacterium | reverse complement strand
ATCCAGCACCGCGGTGCGTCGGCTCGAAGGTGCGGCAGATCGTCCGCAGCAGCTCGCCAAAGCGCGCTCTCCCCGGATCGGTCAGGGCGCACACCAGGCGTTCGCCGCGCCGGCGCCGCGTCCTGCCTTCCGCGTAGATCGCGACAAAGCCACCCTGGGCGAGCCGATCGCGCAGATCGTAGACGTTGGAGTGCTTCAAGTCCGCGTAGAGCTCGCCGTGGGCGCGCACGACGCGGTGCAGGTCGTCGCCGTGCAAGGGCCCACGCTGGAGGATCCCCAGGAGTTGGTCGCTTGGCGATTTAGAAATTATCTCAAAACAGGTGTTTGAGCGCCCACAGGGCGCTCAAACACCTGTTTTGAGATAATTTCTTAGCCCTATCCTTTTTCGCCCCTCGCGGATAATACATGGTGGAGGGTCTGTGACATGGGTCAGGTGGTGGCAGAGCGGCACAGAGCAACCCTGCCACCAACCGATCCACGCCACGCACGCTCCTCGAGACCTGGCAAGGTAGCTCGGGAGGGACGACACCAATGGAGGAACATCGGACGATCGAGCGGCTGCGGCGTGGTGACATCGGCGGGCTGGAGTCTCTGGTGCGTCAGTACCAGGTGCGCGCGGTGCGGACAGCCTACCTGATCACCCGCGACTCATCGCTCGCCCAGGACGTCGTGCAAGCTGCGTTCGTCAAGGCCTACGAGCGAATCGACCAGTTCGACCTCGATCGCCCTTTCGGTCCCTGGTTCCTCCGGAGCGTGCTTCACGACGCGATCAAGGCCGCGGCGACGCGCGAGCGGCTTGTGTCGCTCGAGGAAGCCGCCGAACCCGAAGCAGAGCCGGTCTTACGGTCGTTCGCCGACCGCCAGCCGGGTCCCGAGGCAATCTGGGAACGGGCCGAGACCGCCGACGAGGTCTGGGCGGCGCTCCGTCAACTAACGCCCCTCCAGCGCGCCGCGGTGGTTGCGCGCTACTTCCTTGGCCTGAGCGAGGCCGAGATGGCTCACGCGCTCGATTGCGCACCCAGCGCGGTCAAGTGGCGTTTGCACGCGGCGCGCGAACGACTCCGCATCCTTCTGCGCCCCCGCAACGATTGAATAGGAGAGGACAGGTGAACGAACCACGCAAGACCGAGCTCCTGCACCAGATTGCCGGACACGCCGTCCCGGACGACCTGGATCTCTGGCCGAGCATCAGTACGCGGATCGCAGCCGAACAGCCACCGCGACGAATCAGCCTGGAGCCCGCGCCCCGGCGGCGAGCCTGGAGACGGCGAACGATCGTCGGCGTCGCGGCGGCCGCGGCTCTCGCCCTGGCCATCGGGGAGGTCTCGCCGCTCGGGAACCAAGCGCAACCAGTCAGCGCCCAGGCGATCCTCGATCGTGCCGAGGCCGCGACCACCGATGCGCCCCTGGCGGTGACATCGTATCACCTGCGGATGACCCGACACCTTCTCGGGAAGGGGAATCAAACGATCGACACGGAGGTCTGGTACGGTGGAAAGGACCACCAGCGAACCGACCAGCAGATCGAGGACGCCCAGGGAGCGATCCTCTCGAGTGGGAAGGTCATCGTCGATGGCACTCAGACCTGGATCGTCTCGACCGAGAGTGGGCAGTCCCGGATCGTGCATGCGACGGACGTACGCCAGGGTAACCTGAACGACTCCACCAAGACCACGAGCCTCGCCGACGTGCTGCAACAGTACAGCAGCGATAAGCGCTGCATGACGCCGGAGCAGCAGGGAGTGGCGACGGTCGCGGGTCGCGCGACCGTCGTGATCGTTCTTCACCCCAGGCCGACCGGCTGCGCCGATGGCTCTGGCGCGGGTGAAGGGCCGAAGGTCGCGAAGGGAGGCCCGACGTCGGTCGGCGGGGCGACGACTGCCGACACGAGCGTTGCCCAGGTGACGGTGTGGGTGGACGCGCGAACCTTCCTGCCACTGCGGACGGACGTGAGCAACCGCGAGGGCGTCGCCTTCGACCACTCGGAGGTGACCCAGGTGGAGTACAACCTCCCGCTCTCGGATGCAACCTTCGCCTACGTGCCCCCGCCGGGGGCGACCGTGATCGAGGTGACCGGAGGCTCGACAGCGGACGTGAAGAAGGCCCTGATCGAAGGGGCACGCAGCCAGCCGGGAAGGCCCGCTAAGTGAACCAGCAAGAGTCTCGTGGTCTTGCGCGAGGCGCAATGCTCACGCAAGACCACGAGACGCTTGCTCACGCAATGAGCGCCAATCCTCCTGATCTTAACTCCAGGCGTCGTGGTAGTGGTTCCCGCGGCTTGCCTCGCCGCGCCACGCGCGTGTGGACCGGACCGAGCAGGTGGTCGGCCTCGTTCCACCACCAGCCAGCCCAGGCCGGGTTATAGTATCATGCTCGCATCCTGCTCGCGTTGGAGATCGAAGGTCATCGCACGGTGCGGGCGGCATTGGCGGCTCTGCCGCTGCCGGGGCACCGGTGAACGGCTCAGGCGGTCGACGATTTCGCGATCGCAGACGGAGGTGCGTGCATGCCACGATCGGACGACGTGGACCTCTGGGCGCTGAGCGACCTCTGCACTCCCTGGTGCGTTCGCGTGGTTGCGACACTCCGGATCGCCGACCACCTCGCCGCCGGGATCACCCGGATCGACGACCTGGCCGCGGCGTCAGGCGCCGACGCGGATACCCTCCACCGGGTGTTGAGGCACCTCGTCGGCAGCGGCGTGTTCGAGGAACCCTCGCCTGGACGATTCGTCCTCAACCAGCCGGCCGATGCGCTGCTGGACCCGTCAACGCGTCTCGGCCTCGATCTCGACGGCATCGGCGGTCGCGTGGCGTACGCGTGGGGCAGCTTGCTCAGCGCCGTGAGGACCGGCCGGCCGGCCTACCACGAGATCTTCGGCCGTCCTTTCTGGGAGGACCTGGACGCCCAGCCGGAGATCGCCGCGAGCTTCGACGCGCTCATGGGGCCGGCTGGACACGGCACTCCCGATCCGGAGGTGCTGGTCGACGGGGACTGGGAGTCCGTGCGGACGGTGGTCGACGTCGGCGGCGGGACAGGAGCGATGCTCGCCGAGATCCTTCGCGCCCGACCCGCGGTGCGGGGCACGTTGGTCGATCTCCCCAGGACGGTGGCTCGCTCCGATGAGGTTTTCCAGACTGCCGGTGTCGCCGAGCGCGTCACGCCCGTGGGGCAGAGCTTCTTCGACCCGCTGCCAGTCGGCGCCGACCTCTATCTGCTGAGCCGCGTGCTGAACGACTGGCCCGATCGGGAAGCAACGGCGATCTTGAGCCGCTGCGCCGAGGCCGCGGCTCCTACCGGCCGCATCGTGGTCGTCGGTGGCGTGTCCTCGGACGACGAGACCAGCGGGCTGTCGCCGGAGACGGTGCTGGTCGGGGGCAAGAACCGGACGCTGGCGGAGTTCCGCGATCTCGCTCACCAGGCCGGGCTCGAAGTCCAGGCTGTTGGGCGGCAACCGTCGGGCCGCTTCGTGGTCGAGTGCCGACTGATGTGATGGCCCTCAAACCCGCCCCGGACGCTCCGGAGCGCCGGGCAAGTGGACGGCGGTGTTGGCCCGCTCCAACACGGTCTCCCACGGCCGGGCGGGGATCGTGGGGACGCCGAGGCGCTCGGCTTCCTGGCGCAGCCACTCGCTATAGCACCAGCTCGCTCGCGCTCGCTCCGGCTGTTGCTCTCCCTCTCGGGCGAGGTAGTTAAGACGGATCTGCTCCTCGTCCTCGTACAGGAAGACCGCCCGGACCTGCTGCGCGGCGGGAATGCCCGCGTAGGTCCTCTGGACGGCCAGC
>DATLRG010000416.1:0-2519 GCA_035534795.1 Chloroflexota bacterium | reverse complement strand
TGGTGAGAACGAGATTGATCTGCTTGCTGTGCGCCGCACAGCAAGCAGATCAATCTCGTTCTCACCATGGACGAACCATCCTGGCGTGCGAATCGCCTCTTCACGGCCAAAGAGGGCGTACTGAGCAGACCTGTGTCGGGGAGTTTTCGGGATTGTTCCCGGGAAGAATTACTCATTCCCAGGAGTCCCGAGAAGTCTATCCTAGGATCAACCTGACGACAGGGGATGCGGTCAGGACAAACGGGGGAGCAAAGAAGATGCAGGTCAACGGACCCGTCGTGCTGCTGGTGGAAGATAACGTCACGCTGCGCAGCACGCTTCGATGCTACCTCGACCGGCGGCTGCCGGTGCAACTGCTCGAAGCGGCGAGTGCCGCGGAGGCGCTGGCGCTGACGCGACGGTACGACCCGGACGTCATTCTGCTCGACCTGAGCCTGCCCGATCAACCCGGGCTGACGGCTATCGCACCGCTCCGCGAGGGGCGACCGAGCAGACGCATCATCGTGATGGCGAGCCAGCCAGAGCAGCAGCACGGCGAGGCGGCGGCGCGGGCCGGCGCCTGGGCGTGCATTCCCAAGGACGCGCTGGGTAGCCAGCTCGAGCCGCTGCTCTGGCGTGCGCTGCCGTCCGGCAACCTCAGCCTGGCCGCGCGCTGCACTCGCTGGCAGCAGATCGCCCGAGCCAGTCGGTTCGGGAGGGTCGAGCGCAGCCTCGCGGGGGCGCTGGCGCTGGTCGGGCAAGGAACGCGCTGGCTCGACGCGCACGGCCCATGGTCCGGCAAGCCGCGGACTCGCCTGCTCTACCTGGCCAACGTCATGGAGCTGGCGCTGGTCCTCGTCGTTCAGCAGCACGCTCTCGGCATCTAGGGCATGATCGCAACTTTTGGGGTGTAGATGTGACCGATGAAACCAGGCGCCCGGTCTCGCGGACGATTCGGTCGGTGTCGCCGACGGACCTGCCCGGGGATGGCGTCTCGGCGATGACCGCGGCGGACGTCCTGGCCAGCATCGACAATCGACTGTCGCGGGCCACCCAGGACTTTCGCGTGCTGCCGACCGGATTTTCTCCGTTGGACGAGGTCATCGGAGGTGGACTGCGCGGCGGCGACCTGTTCCTGCTCGCCGGCGGCCAGGGCACCGGCAAGACGACTCTGGCGTTCCAGATGGCACGGAACGTTGCCGTGGCCGGCGTCGCCGCGTGCCTCTACCTGAGCTTCGAGCACGACGAGATCAACTTGCTCACGCGCTTGCTCGCGCTCGAGAGCGCGCAGCCGGAGGCGCACGGGGACCAGGGATTGAAGTTCCGCGACGCCCAGCACCTGTTCGTCGCCGCGTCCCGGCGAGGAGTCGAAACCGTCGCCGCGCTCGCCACCGCGGACCCGCGCTTGACCGAGACGCTACGACGGATCGACAGGTACCAGGAGCGTCTTATGATGCTCCGCGCCTCCACGCGCACGATGACGGTGGACGCCATTGGAGCGCTGCTTGGACGGATTCAGGAGAAACTCGACAAACCGATCGTGCTCTTCGTCGACTACCTTCAGAAAGTACCGGCCGAACGCGAGTTCCTGAACGAGGGAGATCGCGTCACCTGGGTGACCGAGGCGCTGAACGAGCTGAGCCTCCAGCACCGCGTGTCGATCGTCGCGATCGCCGCGCTGGATCAAGAAGGGCTGCGAGCCAAGCGACTGCACGTCCACCATCTCTGGGGCGGAGCGTCGCTGGCCTACGAGGCGGACATCATCTTGATGCTGGCGGAGAAGGCCGACGCCATCGCGAAGGTCTACTACGAGTTCAGTCCGCAGAAGGTCCAGACGTTTCGGGAGTGGGTCGTGGCCAGTCTCGCCAAAAACCGCTCTGGCCAGAACCTGATCGACATGGAATTCCGCAAGCGGTTCATGTTCAGTTGCTTCGATCCGAACGGCGGCTTCGTTGCCGAGAAACTTGCGGACGAACGCACCTACCAGTGATCTGGATGCCGTGGAAAGGAAGGTCGCGCGACAGACACTCTCGCCCAGTGGTCAGCGCAGGTACGTCGAGCACCGGCCCGTACAGCCGGTGCTCGGCAGAGAGGTGAGACGGAAAGCCGGTCCCAGCCTGCATACACCTGAATTATGGCACCGTTTCACGCCGTGTCAATCTTTCTCAGACAAAAACGACATTAGAAAAGCAGGAGAGGCAAACGTCATGGATCTGATTCAACGGTTCGTGCGCGAGGAAGAGGGCCAGAACGTCGTGGAGTACGCGCTGGTGCTCACCCTGATCGCGGTCGCGGCCATCGCCGGCCTGACCCTGGCCGGCAGCAACATCAACAACTGGTGGAGCGCCATCGGCTCGTACGTCGGCAAGCTGCAGGGCAGCATTCCGTAAGCGGCACGCTTTCCCCGGGCGCGGGCCGCGGCAACGCCGCGGCCCCAGCGATAGCAGAAATTGAGCAAGGAGATTGGACCTGATGGACCTGGTGCAGCGTTTCATTCGCGAGGAAGAGGGCCAGAACGTCGTGGAGTACGCGCTGGTGCT
>DATLRG010000415.1:0-4381 GCA_035534795.1 Chloroflexota bacterium | reverse complement strand
GCCCGCTACTTTGACGCCGCCCTCAAGGTGTAGACCATCACACGATTGGGAGCATCGCCGACGACGGCGACGACCTGAACCTCGTCCGCGGTCACCTCGCCGCGGGCGAGTGGATCGAAGCTGGCGCGCGGGGCCAGATTGTAGTAGTAGGTCGTGTCGCCAATCCACACGCCACGGTAATTGCTGGCCTTCACCTGGGCGCCGGATGGCAGGGTGATCAACGGATCGACGCCCGGGCCACGCCAGCTACCGGCGTACGTGAGGACCTGGCCGACCGGGGAGGACGGAGACACGTTCGGCGTGGGTGAAGCAACTCGTGCCTGGACCAGCCCCGTGGCGAAGGCGATCAACAGCGACGCGGCGGCCATGACCAGGCCGGCCACCACGATGCGCACCACGCGACCGATCCCATCGGCTGGCCAGGCCACTGCCACGAACGCCGCCGCTCCTCGCCATTGGGGAGCCCGAGAATGGCGCACCATCGCTTCCACGCTCGCCGAGATGCTCTACCGAGTCGGCCAACTCCTGACTTTAAGAAGACTCTAACTCAGAGTAGCAGCCCATGTATATATTTCGTAAGCACAGCACACCGCAGAATCGTGTCTCTAGCCGCCTCCATTTATCGTCGCCATGATCTGCGTTACCGCGATTTCGGCTGGCCCCCCTTCGTGCGTTAGCCCGTCGACGACGCCGGTGCGGTCCTCGGCTGGTCGGTTCTGGCTCATCTTCCACTTGCCCTCCAGCCGGTCGATTGGCAGCTCGAAACCGACGATCCCTTTGAGCTGCGCGCGAATGAAGTCCTCGGGCGCGTCACCGACGGCCCAGGGATCGGATCGGACTGCCTCTCGGCCCTCGGTCAATCTGGTGACCAGCGCGAGCAGTCGCTCCGGATCGTCGAAGAAGCGAACCGTGCCACGGGCGTGGATCGCGACGTAGTTCCAGGTCGGCACCACCTTGCCCGTCCGCTGCTTCGTCGCATACCACGCAGGCGAGATATAAGCCTCGGGCCCCAGGAAGAGAGCGAGCGCTTGAATCTCCGTCGTAGCGTGGCGCCATTGAAGGTTGCCTCGCGCCAAATGGCCATGGAGTGTACCGAACGGCGGGGGCTCGGGGTCGAGGAGCATCGGTACGTGGCTCGCCTCCAGCCCGCTCGAGCCGACGGTAACGAGCGTGGCGAGCCGTGCAGCTCGGATCGCGTCATGGAGGACCGATACCCGCTCCTCCCGGTGTTGCGGAGGGTTGTACATCTGAATCTCCGATCCTGCCGTCGATGCCGCCGACCGCTGCTTAACGGGCGATCGCCCGGTTCTCAGTATAGCACCAGTGCATGATCCAGTGGAGGCACGCGGGGATGGTCCGGTGAAAACTGGCCCAGCGGGCCAGGTTTCACCGGACCATCCCCGCGTGCCTCCACTGAGACGACGCTAGGCGACTGTTACCCCCAGACTCTTCCCCGCCGCGACAATCGCGTTCCAGGTGGCTTCGGCGACCGGAATGCCGTTGGTCAGCCGCTCTTCCTTGCTGCGCCGTTCGGGATCGCCCGGCACGAGGACCTCCGAGAAGCCGCGCGCCGGCGGAATCTCTTTGATCCGACCCAGAGTGTAATCGGCGGCACGCTCGTACTCGGCCAGCGGATGAAACGTGGCGGCGTCGACGGCGATGATCACCGCCCCGCCGCGCTGTCCCTTACTGTTATGCTTTTCGCCCGGCGCCAGCGCGCCGCCGAGCAGCTCGACGACCATCGCCAGGCCGTAGCCCTTGTGTCCGCCGAAGGGCAGCAGCATGCCGCCGGCGTACAGGTCCTCCGGGTTGGTGCTGGGGTTGCCCTCCTTGTCGAGGATGCAACCCGGCGGAAGCTGCGCGCCCTTGGCTCGCGCCACCTGCACCTTGCCCTCGGCGACGGCAGTCGTCGCGAAGTCGACCAGCATGTCCGGCTGTTCGCCGCCGGGCATCCCGATGCTGATCGGATTGGTGCCGAGGGCCCGCGCTCCGCCGCCGAAAGGAGCCGCGATGCCCGGTCCGCCGCTGCCGCCGACGACCACGATCGCGATGACGTCCTTCGCCGCCGCGCGGCTCGCCCATTCGCCCAGCCGCCCGATGTGGTTGCAGCGCACAATCGACACGACTGCCGCCTTCGACTCTTTGGCCTTGCGCACCGCGACCTCGGTGCCGAACGCGGCGGCGATGTGGCCGAAGGCGTATTTCCCATCCACCAGGGCGCTCCCCGACGTCTCCTCCACGATCGCGGGGCGCGCGTCGGGGACGATGGCGCCCTTCTTGATCTGTTCGACGTAGGCCGGAATGCGGATGACGCCGTGGGAATCGTGCCCGACCAGATTGCTCTCGACCAGAATGTCGGCCATCTGCGTTGCCAGATCGGCCGGTGTGCCAGCAGCCTCGAAGATGCTCTCGGTCGCAGCGTGCAAGCGCTGGGCAGTGATTGTCAACATGGGTTAGCTCCTCGTCGGTATTCGTCGTACTCGCGCAGTACGTCCTCGTTGGGCGGGTACACTTCGTCGATGGTGCGGACGCCTTTTTCGAGCGTCGCGCGGAGGAAGTTCTCCTTGTGCTCGGTCGCGGCGGCGCGTTCGGCCACCTCACCGGCAATCGCGCGCGGAATCACCAGCACGCCCTGGGCGTCGCCGAGCAGGATGTCGCCCGGCACGACGGCCACGCCGCCAATACGCACCACCTCGTTCAGGCCGATCCCGATGATGCGGCGGCCGCTACCGGCCGCGTGCGCTCCTCGGATGTAGATCGGCAGGCCGACGGTCCTCAGGTAGTGCAGGTCGCGGATAGCACCGTCGACGACGAGGCCGGCCCCGCCGCGCACGATGAACCGCGTGGTGATCACGTCGCCGACGAAGCCGGCGCCGGTCTCGCCGCCGGAATCGACCACGAGCACGTCGCCCGGCCCGCTCAACTCGACCGCCCGTTTGTTCAGCGCGCTGCCGAGCGCCTGCTGTTGCTCGCGCAGGTCGGGCCGGATCGGGACGTAGCGCAGCGTGATCGCTCGACCGACCATTTTCTGGCCGGGTTGAACCGCGGTGAGACCCTCGACGAAGCTGTTCGGGTAGCCCAGGCTCGAGCACACCGCCCAGGCCGAATCGGTCGAGACCTGGAGGAGCTGCTCGAAGATCGCGCTCTCTGCCGGGTCGCGGGCTCCAGTCGCCGCCATGGACATTCCTCCCACCCTGATTGAAGTTCGGGTGGCTGCCGTGGGCGATTCTATCAAATTTGGAATCGGGTATGGAGTTTGGCGTGCCGGGCGCGGCTATCCCAAACCCCGTCCGGTGCTATAATCCCTCTGGAAC
This sequence comes from Chloroflexota bacterium, assembly GCA_035534795.1. Taxonomy (GTDB): domain Bacteria; phylum Chloroflexota; class UBA6077; order FW602-bin22; family CADDYW01; genus JAJPKB01. Next base: position 1,067 of record DATLRG010000415.1, on the reverse strand, counting down.
CTGCCACGGGGGAATATCGTGCCCAAGCCCAATCGCCTGCTTCAGGAGACCAGTCCCTACCTGCGTCAGCACGCCTACAACCCGGTGGAATGGTATCCATGGGGACCGGAGGCGCTGGAGACCGCACGTCGCGAGAACAGGCCGATCCTGCTCAGCATCGGCTACGCGGCCTGCCACTGGTGCCACGTCATGGAACACGAGTCGTTCGAGGACCCGGCGACCGCGGCGCTCATGAACGACAACTTCGTCGCGATCAAGGTCGATCGCGAGGAGCGGCCAGACCTCGATGCGATTTACATGGGCGCGGTACAGGCGATGACCGGCGCGGGCGGCTGGCCGATGACCGTGTTCCTGACCCCGGCGCTGGTCCCTTTCTATGCCGGCACCTACTTCCCGCCAACCGACCGCCACGGCCTGCCCAGCTTCAAGCGGGTGCTCCTCGGCGTCGCCGACGCCTACCGCAACCGCCCCGAGGAAGTCGCGAACACCGTCGCCGAGGTGACAGAATTTCTGCGGGACCACAGAATCCGATCCGCCGAGGAGCAGTCCCTGACGCCCGACGTGCCGCGGCGCGCGGCGGAGGCGCTCGCGCCACAGTTCGATCCGCGGCACGGCGGGTTTGGCAGCGCACCTAAGTTTCCCCAGCCGATGATCCTCGAATTTCTCCTGCGCTACCACCAGCGGACGGGCGACCAGCAGGCGCTGGCCATCGTCGAACGCACTCTGGAGAGCATGGCGCGCGGCGGCGTCTACGACCAGCTCGGCGGCGGCTTCCATCGCTACGCGGTCGACGCGATCTGGCTGGTGCCGCACTTCGAGAAGATGCTCTACGACAACGCGCAGCTCGCCTGGGTCTACCTGGCCGCGTTTCAGGTGACCGGCAAGCCGTTCTACCGCCGGATCGTCGAGGAGACGTTGGACTACGTGTTGCGCGAGATGACCAGCCCCGAGGGTGGCTTCTACGCGACGCAAGATGCCGACAGCGAGGGCGAGGAAGGAAAGTTCTACGTCTGGTCGGCCGCGGAGATCGTGGAGGCGCTCGGCCCCGACGACGCGCGACTGTTCAA
>DATLRG010000414.1:0-8239 GCA_035534795.1 Chloroflexota bacterium | reverse complement strand
AGGCCGTCGCCGAAGAAGGTGAAGGCGAGGGTGACGACCGCGATGGCGATCGCCGGGGCGATCGCCATCCACGGCTGGGTGAACAGCGACCCGAAGCCATCCTGGATCATGTTGCCCCAGCTCGGCGTCGGCGGGCGAATGCCGATGCCGATGAAGCTCAACACCGCCTCGACGGCGATCGCGCCGGGGATGGTGAACGTCATCTGCACGATCACCGGCGCCAGCACGTGCGGGGTGATGTGGCGCAGGACCACGCGCGTCGGCGACGAGCCCAGGGCGCGCGCCGCCTCCACGAACGACAACTCCTTGTAGGCGAGCACCTGGCCGCGCACCAGGCGCGCCGTGCCGACCCAGTTGAAGAGGGCCAGCGCGGCGAGGAGGAGCACCATGCCAGAGAGCAGGTTGCCGATCACCGTCTCGCGCAGGAGCGTCACCAGCGTGATGATAATCAGCAGGTCCGGCAGCGCGTAAAACACGTCGACGACGCGCATCAGCAGTGTATCGACGATGCCCCCGGCGTACCCCGCGACGAGGCCGACACTGCCGCCGATCAGCAGGTAGAAGGCGACCGGGATCAGGCCGATCGACATCGAGATGCGCGAGCCGTAGATCAGGCGGCTGAGCACGTCGCGCCCGACGTCGTCGGTGCCCAGCGGGTACGCCCAGGTGCCACCGGCCATCCAGGCCGGCGGCGCGGTGATGGCCTCGAAGTGGACCTGCGTCGGGTCGTAGCGCGCGATCAGTGGACTGAAAATCGCGACCAGATAGAGCAGCACGATGACGACCACGCTGACCATGGCCGCGCGGTTCTGGCGGAGCCGCCGGAAGGCCTGCGTCCACGCGCCAACGGACTCCGTTCCGTCAAACAGTTCTTCGTCGCGAAGGGCGGCGGCAATCGCGGAGGTATGCGTTGTCATCTTAGCTCACCTTGATCCGCGGATCGAGCACGGCGTAGGCGACGTCGACGAGCAGGTTCGCGCAGGAGATCAAGATCGCGTAGAAGAGCGTGACGCCCATCACCATCGAGTAGTCCCGCGCCGTGACTCCTTGCACGAAGAACTGGCCCATGCCCGGGAACGAGAAGACGAACTCGATGATGAACGACCCGGTGACGAGGCCGGCCAGCGCGGGCCCGAGCACGGTCGTGACCGGGATCAGGCTGTTGCGGAGCGCATGCTTCAGCACGACGGCCCGCCAGTGCAAGCCCTTCGCCCGAGCGGTCCGGATGTAATCCTGACGCAGGCTCTCGAGCATGCTGGCGCGGGTGAGCCGGGCGAGGAAGGCGAGGAGGCCGAGGCTGAGCGTGACTGACGGCAGGACCCAGGCGTGCCAATCGCCGTAGTCGACGGTGACCACGGGGAACCAGTGGAGGTCGACGCCGAAGATCACCATGAAGAAAATGGCGATGATGAAGCTGGGAACGGTGATCCCAGCCGTCGCGAAGACCAGCGCGAGGTAGTCGACCCAGGTATTCTGGCGCACGGCGGAGACCACCCCGAGGGGGATCCCGACGATACAGGCGATGGCGAAGGCGATCAAGCCGAGCTCGGCGCTCTTCCCGAAGCGGCTGTCCCAGAACGGCGCGTGCGGCTCCACCGGGGAGAAGATGAGCTTGCTGACGCTCTCCCCCTGAAACTGGTACGACGGGCCAAGGTCGCCCTGAAGGAAGTTCCCCATGTAGATCAGGTACTGCTTCCAGACGGGGGCGTCGAGGTGGAACGTGCGGTTCAGGTTTGCGATCACCGGCGCGGGCAATTCGCGGCCCAGGCCGGCCTGGTCGAAGGGGCCGCCCGGTGCCAGGTGGCCAGAGCCAAACGTCAGCAGGGAGATCACGAAGATCACCGGCACGAGCAAGGCGAAGCGCCGGATCACGAAGGACAGCATCGCCAGATCCCTCCTCGCCTCACCCCCCGGGCGGCCTCACCCCCTGCCCCTCTCCATCTCCGATGGAGAGGGGCAGGGGGTGAGGCCGCCTACGACGACAGCTTCATGGCGTAGAGGCTGTGCTGGCCGAAGAAGTACTCGAACGGGTCTGCCTTGTACCCCTGGACGATGGGTTTGATCAGGTAGGCCGCGACATGGTAATAGTTGAACGCGACGGGCGCCTCGGTGTCGAGGATGCCGGCTGCCTGCCGGTACATCGCGTCGCGCTTCTTCGGATCGATCTCGACGTCGGCACCCTGGCAGAGCTTGTCGAACTGGTCGTTTTTCCAGCCGGTGTGGCTGACGGTCGAGTCCGACTCGAAGATGGTGCTGAACCAGTCCTGGGGATCCGGGTAGTCCTGATACCAGCCCAGGGGGAACATCTGCGGCGTGGTCTCCTGCTTCTTGGTCAACACCGTAAACGCCTTGAGTTCGACCGGATCGAGGGTGACCTTGACGTTCAGGTTCTGCTGGACCATCGCCGCGTAGGCGGTGGCGATCAGCTTAGCGGCGTCGTTGCTGCCGTAGGTGAATTTGATCGGCGGCAAGCCGTTGCCACCGGAGAAGCCGGCGGCGGCGAGAGTCTGCTTCGCCGCGGCGGCGTCGAACTTCTGGACCGGAATGTCGGCGTAGTTGCCGGGGAAGCCGGGGGGCAGGAGCTGGTTGGCGGGTAGCGCCAGGCCCTTGAACACCTCGTTCGCCATGGTATCCCGGTCGAGCGCCAGCGAGAAAGCCTGGCGTACCTTCACGTTATCGAAGGGGGGAAGCTTGGTGTTGAAGCCGACGTAGGAGGTGCCGCTGCCCGACACCTTGACGAGCTGCCTGGTCAGGTCCGGGTCGGCGTCGACGGCGGTCTTGACCTGTGGATTGACGTAGCCGCCGGCGGCCCCGATCACGTCGAGGTCGCCAGCCTTGTAGGCGGTGAAGGCGACGGTGATGTCCTTGATGATCGCATACTGGATGGTCGTGATCGGCGGCTCGCCGCGGACGTACTTGGGGTTCGACGCGAAGACGAACTGCGTCCCCGACTCGCGCTTGGTCATCACGTACGGGCCGTTGCCGATGTAGCGCGCGGGATCGGACGTCCAGTCCTGGTTGTCCTCGGCCGCGCCTCCCTGGGTGATGAGGTCCTGGCGCACCGGCAAGGCGTTCCAGGTCGCCAGCACGGCGTTGAACCAGGGCGCGGGGCCCACCAGCTTGTAAACGATGGTCTGATCGTCCGGGGCCGAGATGCCGACCGCGTCGCGCAGCTTCTGCAGGTCCGCCGCGCTGGTCTTCTTCGGGTCGGCCTCGTTGTACGCCTCGCCGCCCGTGAGCGCGTAGAGGGTGAAGGCGTAATCCCCGGCGACCACCGGGTCGAGCTGTCGCTTCGCGCCATACACGAAGTCCGAGGCCTTCAGCGGCGTCCCGTCCGACCAGGTCAGACCCTGCTTCAGCTTGACCGTGACCGTCTTGCCGCCGTCCGTGATCTGCGGCATCCCCGCGGCCTGATCGGGCACCAGCTGTGCCTTGCTGTCGAAAGTGTAGGCGTTGCTGAACACGCGCATGACGATTTCGATCTCGTGAATGTATGAGCAGCGGCCCGGGTCGATCGTATCGGTGTCGCTGGGCATGAACAGATGCAGCGCGCCGGCGAGCGGTGCAGTACCCGTTTGCGCCTTCGGCGTGGTGGCGGCCTGCACGACGGGTGTCGCGGTGGCGGCGGGAGCAGCGGGCGCGGTCGTCGGGGCCGTGGTGGGCTGCGCGGCGGCGGTTGGCTGGGCCGCTGGCTTCGCCGGGGCCGGCGTGGACGCGGCGGGACTGCTGGAGCACGCGGCGATGAACGACATCAGCCCGAGGCTGCCACCGGCGGCGACCGCCTTCAGCATGCCACGGCGGCGCAAGCGCATGCGCCGGACGTACTCGTGGTGTGTCTCTAGGTTACTGGTCACCCAGTGCCTCCTCGTGGATGAAAAAATTGCCCGTACCAGTCACGCCAGGCGATTGGCGACTCTTCTGGATAAAATACTTCGGCACTTTGGTCAACTATATACTCGCGCCGGGGAGTCGAGTCAATACCCCAAACGGCCCTACCTGGAATTCCTATTGCTTTCACAGGGGAGCCTTGACGCCAGATGGCGGTCATTGTATTCTTGATGCGGCAATCTCAGACGCCACACACCATGTATAATGTGATCGTACCAGTTGAGCTAGAGGAGAATGATGATTAGCACCGACGACGCCCTACTCTCACCCACACACAAGACCCTGCGCGACTGGGTCTTCGATTGCCTGCGCACCTCGATCGTGTCGGGGGATCTTGCCCCCGGCCAGCGCATCGTCGAAGCCGACCTCGCCAAGCAGCTCGACGTCAGCAAGTCCCCGGTGCGCGAAGCGATTCTTCAACTCAAACAGGATGGGTTGGTGATCGACGCACCGAAGGGGCGCGGTGTCGTCGTGGCCCCGCTCAAGCCGAGCGACGTCCGGGAAATCTACGCGGTGCGCGAGGCGCTGGAAGGTCTGGCCGTGCGCCTGCTCGCCGCCAACCCACGGTCGGAGTACCTCCTCACGCTGCGCACGCTCGTCGACAAGATGCGCCAGGCCCTGGCCGACGGCGACGTCCGCCGCCAGTTCGAGCTCGACGTGGAGTTCCACACCAGCGTCTGTGCCGCGACCGGGAACCGCCGGCTCCATGACCTCTTCTTGAGCCTGCGTCCGGACCTGCAGCGGATTTTCCTCTTCGCGGTCAACGCCATGACCCTCGAAGGCCAGGACTCCCCCGAGGTCGCTCTGGCCGAGCACGAGGCGCTGCTGCAAGCAATTGCCGGTGGCGACGCCGACCTCGCCGCCACGCGGCTCTCCGCCCACACCGGCGGCCGCGCCCAGCGCATCGCCGGCGCGCTCGGGGGAAATTAAAGGAACGCCACGGTGGGAAGCGCGGGATTCGCGGCGCAAACCCCGCGCTTCCCACCGTGGCGTTCCTTACCCCAACCCGTGAAGTCGTCGGACGCGGTCAAGGAGCGGGGCGATGTTCTCGAGCTCGCCGTCCGGCGGTGGGCCGAGGACGTCGCGCGGGGTGGCGCCGGCCAGCGCCTGCACCACCGCGACGACGCTACTGGACAGCGCTTTCAGGTCGTAGCCGCCCTCCAGGCTCAAAGCGAAACGTCCCCCGCAGAGCCCGTCTGCCAGGTCGGCGAGCGATCGCGCCATCGCGACGAAGCCGCTGGTCGATACCCGCATCTGCGTGTCCTGCGTCACCAGTGCATCCGCCCAGTGCGCGTCGAAACCGGCCGAGACCACGATCAGCTCGGGCCGAAAGCGGCGAACGAGCGGCTCGACCACCTGCTCGAACGCGGCGCGGTAGGCGCGGTCGCCACAGCCGGGCGGCAGGGGCAGGTTCACCGTCAGGCCACTGGCGGCGCCCGTGCCGATCTCCTCCGCGCGGCCCGTCCCCGGGTAGAGCGGAAACTGGTGCAACGAGCAGAACAGGACGCGCGGATCGCCGTCGAAGGCAGCCTGCGTGCCGTTGCCGTGGTGGACGTCAAAGTCGACGATCGCGACCCGTTGCGCCCCCTGCTCCTCGAGCGCCGCGCGCACGGCGATCGCGACGTTGTTGAAGAGGCAGAAGCCCATCGCGTTGGCCGGGGTCGCGTGGTGGCCCGGTGGGCGCATCAGCGCGAAGGTCCGCCGACCCGGGTTCTCCCAGGCAGTCTGGACCGCCTGGATCGCTCCGCCCGCGGCGATCACGGCGGCGGCGAAGGAGCGGCGGGAGACGACCGTATCCTGGTCGAGCATGCCCCCGCCGCGCGCCGCGAGCGCCCGCACCGCGTCGACGAGCTCTGGCCGGTGGACGCGCAGCACCTGGGGAAGCGTCGCCGGCGACGGCGTCGGCCAGGAGACGCTCGTGGGCAAGGGCGCGGCCTGCAACGCATCCCAGATGGCCTGAAGCCGCGCGGGCCGCTCCGGGTGCCGGCCGGTCTCGTGAGCCAGGCACTCGGGGTGGAGGATCAAAGCGACGTCATTCACCAGGACACCTCGTGCAACGCGGGATTGGGAGTCGGCCCCGGAATGCGCCCACGCTTGGCGATCGGGTGGCCGGCGATGGCCTTGATGTCGGCGGTGAAGTCGATCGGCGGCGCGCCGGAGATCGCGCCCCCGACGCCGAATCCGGCGATGGGCACGCCACTCTCCTGGAACTGGCGCAGGCGCTCCAGGGTCAGCCCACCACTGACAAAAATCTGGACGCCCGGGTGGCCGGCCAGGTCCAGCCGCGCGCGGACCTCGCGCACCAGCTCCGGCGTGACGCCACCGCGCTCGACCGGCGTATCCAGCCGCACGCTGTCCAGGTGCGTGCCGAGCGCCACCGCGACGCGCACGCTCTCCTCGGCCTCGTCGTGGAACGTATCCACCAGCACCGTTCGCGGCACGCCGGGCGGCATGAGCCGGTCGAAGTCCTCGGCCGCGGCGACGGTGTCGCCGAGGATCAGGATTAGCGCGTGGGGCATCGTGCCGACGGGCTGACGTCCCGCCAGGTGCGCGCCGGCCGGAGTCGAGCCGCTAACGCAACCGCCGACGATTGCCGCGTAGTCCAGGATCGGCGCCACCCGCGGGTGGACGTGACGCGCGCCGAAGCTGTAGACCGGGATCGGGCTCGCCGCCTCGACACAGGCCCGCGCCGCCGTCGCCCAGCCGGTGGATTGGGACAGGATGCCCAGCAGCGCCGTCTCGTAGATGCCGAAGGCGAGGTAGCGCCCGCTGATCCGCAGTGCGACCTGCCTGGGGTGAAGCGGCGCGCCCTCGTCCATCGCCTCGACGCGGAGACCGGCCCCGCCGGCCACGGTCTTCAGCAGATCGAGCGCCTCGCGGATGCCACAGAGGGTGCCCGACCGCGATGGGAAGAACTCCATCGTCACGGTCGGGTCGATGCCTTCGCGCGTCAGGATTTCCCGAGTCCGCAAAAAGTAGACGTCGGCGGTCTCGCCGGCCAGGACTTCGGGCAACTGGACGAACTGCGACGGAGTGAACTCAGTCACCGTGAGACCCGTCTGGAGCAGGAACGACACGAATCGCCGGGCGGGACCCGTCTGGACCACGGACGACACGAAACGGCGCGAAAAATTCACGAAAACCCTCGAAGGGAGGACGTTTCCGCTTTCGCGAGCTTTTCGCGCCGTTTCGTGTCGTTCGTGGTCCAGACGTCCCCTCACCGGGGCAGCTATTCTGACACCGGCGCCCGGGCACTCCTCTCCCAGCCTTTCCCCGGCGCGGAGAGAGGAGCTTGGCGCCAAGGGCCGGTGCTCGCCACCTGGCTCCCGCTCTCTCCGCGCCGAAGGTTCCTCCTGGCGAAGGGGGGGTCCGGGGGAAGACAAGAGCCATCCGTTCAACCTTCATCGTTCTTCCCGCGCGATAACCGGGTCGCCCACCCGCAGTCCCAGCGCCGTCGCCGCGCTGCCGCCGCTCACCGCGATCTCGAGGTGGCCGGCGCTGCCCAGCAACGCCAGCACGCCCGCCCGTTCGGCATAGTGGTGGCTGAGTCCGACGATGCGCTGGCCGGCGGCCTCGATCACGGGTCGAGCCAGGCCCTGCAGATCGGCCGCGGTCAGATCGGTGATGGCGTTGCCGAAGCGGTCGACGTGGAGCACGTGACCGAGAATCTCGCCAGCGCGCCGCTCCGGGCGAGGCGCGGGCAACACGACCAGATCGACGAGCGGCGGCCCCAGCGCAGCCAATGGCACGCCGAGCGACAGGTGCGCGGCGACCGGTGCGAAGACGTCGCGGCCGTGAAAGGTGGCGCTGACGCGCGGCAGAAAGTAGCGCTCGTCAGACAGCACCACTGCTTCGACCGGGGAGCCCGCGAGCGAGGCTCGGCCGCCGGCGGCCGGCGCCCGGGCGCCGAAATCCCCCACGATTGGTCCGAACAGTCCGTTGTCCGGGCCGACGAACGTGCCGCGCGGCGTTTCCAGCGCGATCGCGCGCCGCTCGCTGCCCACGCCCGGATCGACCACGGCCACGAAGATCGCGTCCGGCGCGAAGTACGGGTAGCTGCTTGCCAGCAGCCAGGCGCCCTCGGCGATGCCGTACGGCGCGACCTGGTGGCAGAGGTCCACGATGGAGACCCGAGGATTGATCCGCAGGATCACCCCCTTCATCGTCCCAACGTAGGCGTCGTCGAGGCCAAAATCGGTCAGCAACACGATCGGTCCGGCCATCGTCGTCTCCCTGAGCGCCGGCTGGCGCTATTTTAGCACTCCGGCACGAGTGTTTGGTTCTGGGTGACCTGATGGAATCGCCGGGTGGAAAAGCGGCCCCGCGGGGCAGCGTTTCCACCCGGCGAGTC
>DATLRG010000413.1:0-6082 GCA_035534795.1 Chloroflexota bacterium | reverse complement strand
GCGGTGGGACCAAGCGTCCTCGCCATGCTGGGCTCGCCGATTCCCGTCGTGCTGGTCGCACTCGCCCTCGGCGGGGCCGTCGCACTTCTCGCGAAGCAGCGAGGTGCCGTAGACTGTCCCGACTGCGAGCATGCCAAGGTGCAGCGCGTCCGGACGGGAATGGCTGAAGAGGCGGCATCGCAGATCCGACCGAATCGGGATCTAGGAGGCGGGAAAACCGGAGCTGTGCCGCCCGCGAATGAATGAGAGGTGATTGACATGCCAACGACGATCCAGTTGGACGAGCTACAAGATCTGATCCCGCAAGCGGCAATCCTTGTCGACGTCCTTCCCGCCGACGAGTACACCCGCGAGCATCTGCCCGGTGCGATCAATATTCCGTTGAAGACTCTGAATCGCTCGACGACCGCCGCGCTGCCCTCCGATCGACCGATCATCACCTACTGCCACGACTTCCAGTGAGACATGAGCGCCCGAGCCGCGTGGCGGATCGAGACCCTTGGCTTCACCCGGGTTTACCGCTACCGGCCGGGGAAGGCCGATTGGCTCGCCAACGGTCTGCCGGTCGAGGGAACGCAGGCGAACGTGCCCCGGGCGGGTCAGGTAGCCCGTCCGGACATCCCGACCTGCCAGTTAGGGGAGCGGGTGGGCGACGTGCGACCGCGGGTAACGGCGGCCGGCTGGGACATGTGCCTGGTGGTGACCGATGACAACGTGGTGCTCGGCCGCCTGCGTGGGAAGGCGCTCCAGGCCAATCCGACTGCCATCGTCGACGAGGTGATGGAGGAAGGTCCGACGACGATCCGTCCCGACACGCTGCTCGTCGACATCGTTCCCCGCATGCAGGAAAGGCACGTCGTGAGCATCATCGTCACGACGCCGGGCGGGCGATTGATCGGCGTCATGTTCCGACCGGCCGCCGAAGCCCGGCTGGCGGCGTTCCAGGCGACGCCAAAGGACACCAACGATTCGTAAACGGACCGCCCGGCGTCGGCGCCAACTGCAACGCCGTCCAGGCACCGAGCTGGGCAAACGCGATCAGGGCGAGCGCGGGATTCCGTCCGTGCCGGACGGAGAGTTCTGCTTGCGTGGCGCCGCGCTCTATCCCACCCGCGACCCGGCTCGCTGAGGCCGGCCGCTCGGAGGGGGAAATCGAGGCGTGTTAGTGCTGCTCACCATTGGGAAATGCCTTCTCCCCGGCGCGAATTGGCACGGCTAGCCAATTTTCGTGGGGAGGGAGTGGACAGCTCCAATGCGCGTTGTAGGCACAGTAGGGGTTGTCGGCGTAGTTGAAGTCGACAACCACGCAACCGTCCTGGGGGCGACTGACCTCGAGGTAGCGCCCGGCGCCGTAGGTCTCCTTGCCCGAAGTGGCATCCCGGAAGGGGAGGAAAAGGCGCTCTCCCTCGTCCGCTTCGAACAAGGTGAGCTGGGCGGATTTACCATCTACCGTGAAATGGACGATTCCGGCCCGCCGATACGTCCGGGCGTCACCCCCGGTCGCTTCGAGCGTGAGGGTCCCACGGTCGGGGGAAACCTCCAGGGCGGCTTCGATCACGAGATCCGGGTTCTCAGGATAATATTCAAGGCCAGCGAACCGCCGGCGCTGCTTGTCCGTCAGCGGGGATCCGTGGGACTGGGCGAAGAAGTGATCTTTGCCCAGGCGGAACTCTTCTAACTTGGTCATCGGGATCAATCTCCTTGGTTGTTCGGGGTGGCGCCTGGCTGACGCAGGTGCTCCAGGTGATTTGCCTCGATGCGGTCCCAGTAGGGTCGCACCAGCCAGCGGGTCACCAGCCCGCCAACGATCCCCCATTGCGGCCACAACGTTCCGTGCACGCTCAGATCCGTTCCCCCAGTGGGTGAAGTGGACAGCTCAAAGACTTCCCGTGCCGTCCGCACACTGAAGAAGGGGCTACGGAGCTGTTCGAAGGTGAGACGGCGTTGGTTCGGATCCATGGTGATGCGCTCCCGGGTTGTGACGTGATAGCGGCCCACCGTGATCGGAAACTCCGCGATCACCTGATTCTCGCCGCGTTCGACGATGAGCGGGCCCGGGCTGAACGTCGTCATCTGTTGATAAACGCGGTCGGGCTCGGGCGCCAGATGAACGTGCTGCTCGGCGAGCGAGACTGGGCCGGAATCGATCTGAAGCAGGAGGAAGACTACCCCAATCGAGAGGGTCGCGCCCAGCAGCAAGCGTCGGCGGCCAGCTTCGATCGTTTGAATTCTTGCCATCGGTCCCTCCTTTGGGTGCCTGTCCTCCCCGCGATGCATCGTAACGCAAGCTTAAGACAGCGGTCCGTGGTATTCGCTACATTGCCGGCGTGGTCGGACGAGAGGGAGACGCGATCCCCGTTCGCTCGCCGCGTCCCAGGCGTGCCTGGGCACGCAGGTAGGCATGCACGGCGGTGATCAGGGCAGCGTGGCTCCAGGTCAACGGACTCACCGAGAGCGGCGCGCCGCTGTACGGGTGGACCTGCTCGGCGAGCACCCCGCTCGGCAGGGCGTGGTCGCAGGTCCATTTCAACAGGCCCATCGCGCAATCCAGATCCTCCGTCGCCCGCGCCGTCTCGGCATACCACTCGGCGAGCCAGAGGGTGCAGATAAGCCACGGGTTGCCCGGCACCCGAGCGACGTCCTGGCTGACCTGATGGTAATAGTCATTTTCGTAGCGGGCAACGCCGCTGACCTCGGTCCTCACCCAGAGGTGCTCCCGTATCGCCGTCATCGTTTTCACGATCCGCGGGTCGTCCGCGGCATACATCCCAAACTGCCACAAGCCGACGAGCGACGCATCGATAGTCCGATCGACCTCCCCGGTCCCATCCGGCCGCGGATTCACCATCCGCAGGAATCGCTCGGCGTCGCGGTCCCACAGGTAGGTATCCGTGCCCTGGCGGATGTCGTCGGCAGCTTCTCGGTACGCCGCCGCGCGTTCCCCTTCGCCAAACGCCGCGGCAAACTTCGCCGCGGCCACCAGCCCCGCCCACACCGCGCCGACGGTGAACGCCAGCACACCCCGGCGCTCTTCCCAGAGATCGTAGCTCGGACGCGGAAGTCCCGTGGTCGCGTCCCGATACGCGGCGAGGAAGTCGCCCGCGGGGGTGATGAGCTGACGGTAGAGCGGCTTGATGAACTCGACGTCGCCGAACCGGGCAAAGTGCTCCCAGAGGGCCCAGAGGACGAGGGCGGTCTCGTCCTCCTGGATGGGCAGCTCTTTGCTTCCGTTACGGTACCAGGGGTGCCAGCTCGAGGAGAGCGTGCCGTCCGGATTGTACTTGTGCAAGAGGTAACCTTCCCGGGTGTCGACCCGGGCGCAGAAGGTGAAGAAGTTGCGCGGCAGGTCGATGTAGCCGGCCAGAGTCAGGGCTCGGGAGACGAGCGCGCCGTCGCGCGGCCAGACGTAGCTGTAAGTGTCGCGCACGGTCGAGGCGATGTCGCTGTCGTTGGCGGCGATGATCGCCCCGCCGTTGTCGATCTGGGTGCGGATGGCCAGCAGGCTCATCTGATAATGGTGGCAGATCTCGTGGGGCAGCTCATCGAGAGCTGGCTCGTGGGTCTGGAGCCAACAACGCCAGTAGGCGGTCGTCCGATCCAGAAAAGCCTGGGGACCGCGCTGGCGCACCATCCGATTGAGGTGCGTCACCACCTCGAAGTTCTCGCCAGCCCCCAGCCAGTAGTACAGCGTCTGCTGTGCCCCGGGGTCCAGGCGGAGGGTGAAGCCGACGGTGGAGTCCACCGCTCCCTGGGCGATGGCGTTCCCGGACAACTCGCCATCCTCGGCATCTCGCCACGTTCCTTCGCGGCCGTCGATCTCTTTGAGGCCACAGGCCCACTGGTGGATGCCGACGACGAGTCCGGACGCCGTGTCGGCCGTTGGATCCCACCCCGGGCGAGACCCATTTTCCGCCGCGGCAATTGCGCCGTTGATCAGGAACCAGCGCGGCCCTTTGTAGTGGATCAGGGCTCGGCGCTCCGGCTCGTAATAGGCGGTATCGCCGACCTCGTGGCCCAGGATGTGGAAGTCGTGGTGGAAGAAGAGGCGCACCTCCCGCTCTCGCCCGCCACCATTGGTGATGGTGCACCGGCGGATCAGGAGATCCTCGTGAAAGTCGACCGCGTCGGTAAACTGGAGCGCGAGCGCAAGGTCGGGATGAGCGAGCCGAACCGCGGTGACGAGCGTTTCGTGCCCGTAGCGCAGATCGCGCTCCCAACCGGGGTCGCTCAGCCAGCGAAACTGACCGTCGATCCAGACACCCACGCGAAACGGGTGTCCCAGGGAGTGGTTCTCCAGCCCGACGTGGGGCCAGAATAGGTCGCGGATCTGATAGCTCTGGTCAAAATTGACCAGCAAGCTTCCGTTGCCAATCGGCAGGTCACGTGGCATTGTCGGCTCCTTGACATTGTGCGGTGTCGCCACCGATGGATCTCGGCCAGATCCGCAGCAATTCCCCGACGCTCCACGCCTGGGCGATGCAGCCGTCCGGCCGATGCGGTGGATTTCCGCCGAAGATTTCGCTCACTGGCCCCAGGCCGGCCTCACCGAGGTGCCGCACGAGCCCGTCGAGCGCCGAGTTCGGGTCCCAGGCATCGCCGTGCACCCGCCGGGCGACATCGACGTACGGACCGATCAGCCAGGCCCAGACGGTTCCTTGATGATAGGCGCCATCGCGGCGGACCTGGTCGCCCGCGTAGGTTCCGACGTAGGCCGGCTCGGTCGGCCCGAGGCTGCGCAACCCCACCGGGGTCAGGAGGGCCCGCTCGACCGTACCCAGCATCGCTTCCCACCGAGTCGGATCAAGAACCGGGTGGCTGAGACTGGCGGCAAGCAACTGGTTCGGACGCAGTGCGGGATCATCTCCCGTTGGCCCATCGACAACGTCGAAGCAAGAGTTTCGGGTGGGGTCCCAGAAGCGCCGATCGAAGCTGACGCGGCAGCGCTCGGAAAGTTCGTCGAGGTGGCTGAAGTCCTGTCCGCGCTCGGCAAGCCAGCCGGTCAAGAGACGAAGCGCGTTGTACCAGAGGGCCTGGATCTCGACCGGTTTCCCGTGGCGTGGCGTGACGACCCAATCGCCCACCCGGGCATCCATCCAGGTGAGCTGCACGCCGGGCGCGCCCGCGGACAACAGCCCGTCATGAGGATCGACGCCAATGCCGTGGCGGGTGCCCCGCTCGTGCCAGCCGACCACGTCCTGGAGCGCGGGCAGCAGCTCGTCGACGAGCGACCGATCGCCGGTCGCCTGCGCGTAGCGGGCGAGGGTCTCGAAGAGCCAGAGCGTGGCGTCGACGGTGTTGTATTCCGGTGGCTCGCCGCGGTCCGGGAAGCGGTTCGGCAGCAGCCCCTGGTCGAGATGAGTGACAAAAGTGGCGAGAATCGAGCGCGCCTCTTGAGACCGTCCGGTCGCTAGGCAGAGACCGGGTAGTGCGATCATCGTGTCGCGCCCCCAATCGGTGAACCAGGGATAGCCGGCCAGGATCGTGCAGCCCGCGGCCCCCCGCGTCACCAGAAACTGGTCGGCGGCCAGGACGAGCCGTTGGCGGACCGGATCGTCGGCGGTCGCCCGGGCGCGGCGGAGGAGCGCGACCGTTCGGGCACGTTCGCGCCGGAGGCTACGCTCCGGATCGACGGCGAGGTCCTCCGGATGTGTCGTCGCGATCAGCGTCGCCACCTCGCCGGGCTCCATTTCAATGACGAAGACGCCCGGCGTGTAGAGATCTTCCAGATCGTCGAGACCGCGCTCGCGTTCCCGACGATGGAGAAACCGCCAGTACCACAGACCGGTCTCGACAAAGTGACCGGGTGCCAAGCCGAGCCAGAGTGGTGTCGCCCCCGGAAACGCCTCCACGCGGCAGTGCGTAGGCTGAGAGTCGACCAGAAACCGCCAGGCGGGGTCGCCGTGAGTGTGGGCGTGATCCGCGCGATGGGTCACGAACGGCTCCAGACGCAGCCGTACTCGCCCCGGGGCGGCGACCACCCGGTACCGGACGAAAAGCGTTTGCCGTCCGTGTTCCAGCCAGAGAGACTTTTCCAGCGTGACATCGTGGCAGCGGTAGCGCCACACCGGCCGCCGGCCGTCCA